>NZ_JBICKE010000089.1:0-6428 GCF_043103865.1 Pseudomonas sp. yb_5 | reverse complement strand
CAAAGCGCCCCCGGAAATGCCAGCAGTATGCCAGACCTGTCAGACGAACGAGTCGTCGTCCGAGAAGAACCCGCCATCATCGCTGCCGTAATCACTGTCGGCGTAACCGCCCTGGTCACTGCCCCAGCCACCGTTGTCAGCCACCTGCTGCTGCCCGCCCTGATCGTTCCAGCCGCCACTGTCACTGGCTGGTACCGGCTCTTCCTTGATGACCTCGACCACTTCCTCCGGTTGCGAGTTGTGGTTGAACAGGCTGCTGATACCCTGCGCCAGCAACACACCACCTGCCACGCCGGCGGCAGTCTGCATGGCCCCGCCAAGGAAGCTGCTGGCCCCACTGCGCGCAGGCGCGGCGCCATAGCCAGGCTGCGGCGCCTGAGGCCGGGCGAAACCAGGTGCCGACGGCTCGCGCCAGCCACCACCGGACGCTACTGGGGGCGCCGAAGGACGCTGTGGCTGCACCGCCGGGGCCGCGTTGCGCCCACCCGAACCAAAGATGCCGGACAAGAAGCCACCCCCGCCATTGCTCGGCGCACTGCTGGCGGCTTGTGCCGCCTGAGCCTGGGCACGTGCCTGTTGCAGCTCGGCTTGCAGCTGCTTGTTCTGTTCGTCGAGGCGCTTGATCGCGGCCTCCTGCACCAGAATCGCCTGGGTCATGTAGTAAGGCGCCGCCGGTTGCTGACGCACGTGCTGCTCGATACACGCCTGGGCTTGCGCGTCACGCGGCTGGCTCGGGTCTTCGGCTTGCTTGAGACGGCCGAACAGGCCGTCGATCAGGGTTTGTTCTTCAGTGTTCATGGGGCGACCTCGTGGGGTAGCGGGACAACGGACAGCGTCAAAGATGGGGCGTACAGGCGCGGGATTCAATCACTGCTGCCGTGAAACTTTTTTCAGCAAGTGACAGCCCCAGGCCTGCTTTGGGCTAAAGTTAGGCCCCTGTTTTTACTGCCATGCGATGTTGACTGATGAATCCGCTGAGCGTTCTGCGCGACTCCCTGTACTTCTTCCGCCGTCACCTGCCAAACATCCTCCAGCTGTGCCTGCCGCTGGTGGTGGTGGAAGCCCTGCTCACCCAGTTGCTGGACCGACAGCTGGGCGACCAGGCATCACCGGCCTACGGCATGCTGGTCAGCCTGTTGTTCTACCCGTTGTACAGCGCAGCCCTGATCCTGTACCTGGACACGCGCAGCAACGGCCAGGAAATCGCCAAGCGCGACCTGTTCGCCCGCGCCCTGCAGTTGTGGCCACAACTGGCCCTGCTGATCCTGATCAGCTCGCTGCTGATCATGGCCGGCCTTGCGCTGTTCATCTTCCCGGGGGTGTGGATCATGATCAACCTGGTGTTCGCCGAGTACCTGCTGGTACTGCGCGGCCGGCCGGTGGTGCAGGCGATGCGCGAAAGCGCAAGCATGACCACCGGGCACTTCATGCGCATCATGATCTGCGTTCTAGGCGTGCTGGCGCCGATCTGGCTGATCGACGGGCTGCTGTTGATGGCCTTCCCCGAGCCATCACCAGGGATGGAACTGGCCATGGACAGCCTCAGCGGCTTCCTGCAGTTGTTCAGCACCGTGGTGCTGTATCGCCTGTTCATGTTGCTGGAAGGTGAAGCCAGCACCTGAGGCCACCGGGGAATGTTTTCGATCTGCCGGCTGCCCAGCCTTGGCGCCAGAGTGCACACCCTCAACGCCATTCAAGGAGTGCACCATGAACGAAACCATCAAGGCAGGGTACGCCCGGTCATTTCGCGGCCAACTGTACATGCGCGCCGTCGACCGAGACATCCCGCTGCGCCTCAGCCGCAGTACAGACAAATTCGGCTGGGGCATTACCCCCGAGGATGACTGGTTGCAGGCGGGAGGTAGGCAGGACTCGCCGGTGATGGACTTTCATTACCACTCGCGGACCAACGATCGCCTGCACTACCGCATCAGCATGCCAGGGCGCCCGGAGACCAAGAAGCTAGGATTCAGCCGCAATGGCTATCTGGGCTTCTACTGGCATGCAGAGGTTGGCGAATACTGGAAAATCGAGCCGCTGGCGCTGACAGATGAAGGCCTTGTCTGCCATCTGCGCGACCAGCGGGGCTACAGGGTCGGCGCCCTCACGGATACGCCGCACAGGAGTGGGGAGTGGGTAGCCTGGCTCAACGTCGAGGAAGGCGAAGTGATCACGTTCCTGTTGAGGCAGGCAGATCGAGCTTCACTGACGGGGGCAATACGATAAATGGCACGACCACTGACACGTCGTGGCCAGAGCATGATTTTTCGGCCTGCCCCGCACTCGGTGGTGTGCATCAGCTCCCTCTCGGCTTGGCCCTGGCGGTAGCCTCGGCCACCAGAGGGTCGTCCGGCCAGTAGTGCTTCGGATATCGCCCTTTCAGGTCTTTCTTCACCTCGGCATAGGTCGTGCGCCAGAAACTGGCCAGGTCCTGGGTCACCTGCACCGGCCGACGCGCCGGTGACAGCAGGTGCAGCTTGACCTGCTGCCGGCCATTGGCGATGCGCGGGGTGTCGGCAAGGCCGAACAGTTCTTGCAGACGCACGGCGAGAATCGGCGGGGTTTCGCTGTAATCCAGGCGGATGTTCGAGCCGGACGGCACGGCCAAATGCGCCGGGGCCTGTTCTTCCAGGCGTTGCGGCAGCGGCCAGGGCAGCAGATTGCGCAGCATCGACGGCAAGTCCAGCGCGGCAAAGTGGCTGAGACGCGATACTTTGCTCAGGTAAGGCTGTAGCCAGTCTTCCAGGCTGGCCAGCAGGGCCTCGTCCCCCAGGTCAGGCCATTCACTGTGGCCATCCTTCTCCAGGTCGAGCTGACGCAGCAGTGCCACACGTGCCTGCCATTGCCGCAGCTCGGGCGTCCAGGTCAGCAGGTTCAAACCTTTGCGCCGGACCAGGCCAAGCAGCGCTCGGGCCCTGGCTTCGTCATCCAGCCCGGGCAGCGGCTCGCGGCTGAGGACCAGTTCGCCAACCTTCACCTGGCGCTCGGCGCGCAACACCTGCTCGCGCTCGTCCCAATCGAGGATATCGAACCGCTCGACCTGCTCGGCCAGTACACCCTCGAGCAACGCCGGATCGAATTCGGCTGCCAGATAGATCCGCTCCTCACGCTGCCCCTGGCGGCTACCCAGGTCGGCGATCACCAGCCATGGGCACTTCATCAAGGCATCGACTTCGCCAAACAGGGCCGCACGGCCGTTGGCGAGCCGATACTCAGCCCCACCCGCCCGGCGCTGCTGGGCGACCCGGTCAGGGTAGGCCAGCGCCAGCAGGGCGCCCAACCAGCGAGGGTGGTCCGGGTCGGCGACCGGCGCACCAACCTTGCCACGCAACAGGCCACGGTATTGCCGGGCCAGCTGGCGAGCACGCTGCACCCCACCCTGGCCGCCACGCGCAGCCTTGCTCTCACCGCTGACCAGCGCAAGGCGGCTGTGCAAGTCGGCACCACCGCCGCGCTGAATGTCCCGCTCCCCCAGCAGTGCAGCCACATCGCATGCCATCTGTGCCAGGCCCAGGTCCTGACCGCGCAGCAACAAGTGCGCGATGCGTGGGTGAGCCGGCAGTTCGGCCATGGCCTGGCCATGTTCGCTGAGGTTGTCGCGGCTGCCCGGCTTGAAGGCGCTGAGTCGCGCCAACAGGTCCTGCGCCTGAGCGAACGCTGCAGCCGGTGGCTGGTCGAGCCAACGCAACTGCTCGGGGGTTACACCCCAGCGGGTCAGTTGCAGGGCCAGCCCGGCCAGGTCGGCCTGGAGGATCTCGGCACTGCCATGGGCGGCCAACTGGTCATGCTGGGCCTCGGACCAAAGGCGGTAGCACACGCCGGGCTCCAGACGGCCGGCACGCCCGGCGCGTTGGGTGGCACTGGCGCGGGAAATGCGCTGGGTGTCCAGGCGGGTCATGCCGCTGCCGGGGTCGAAGCGCGGCACCCGGGCCAGCCCTGCGTCGATCACCACGCGCACGCCATCGATGGTCAGGCTGGTTTCGGCGATGTTGGTGGCCAGCACCACCTTGCGCAGGCCCTTGGCCGGCGGGTCGATAGCGGCGCGCTGGGCATTGAGGTCGAGCTCGCCATGCAACGGGCACAGCAGAATCTCGGGGCGTGCCCCCAGGGCGTCCTGAAGGCTTTGGTGAACCCGGCGGATCTCGGCTTGCCCAGGCAGGAACACCAGCACGCTGCCGGTCTGGTCGGCCAGCGCATGCAGCACGCTGTCCACCACCCGTGGTTCGATGAACTCGCCTGGCTGGAACGGCCGCCCCCAGCGGATATCCACCGGATGCATGCGCCCTTCACTGCTGACCACCGGGGCATCGTTCAACAGCCGCGACAGGCGCTCGCCTTCCAGCGTCGCCGACATCAGCAGAATCTTCAGGGGCGGGTCGTCACGAAGCAACTCGCGGCCGTTAAGGCTCAGCGCCAGGGCCAGATCGGCATCCAGGCTACGCTCATGAAATTCATCGAAGATCAGCAAGCCCACACCTTCCAGCGCCGGGTCGGCTTGCAGACGGCGTGTGAGGATGCCTTCGGTCACCACTTCAATACGGGTTTTCGGCCCGACCTTGCTGTCCAGGCGGATGCGGTAACCCACGGTTTCCCCAACCTGCTCGCCCAGTTCACTGGCCAGCCGTTCGGCCGCAGCACGCGCAGCCAGGCGCCGAGGCTCGAGCATGAGGATGGTCTGCCCAGCCAGCCACGGTTCGTGCAGCAGCGCCAGTGGCACGCGGGTGGTCTTGCCAGCGCCGGGCGGGGCTTCAAGCACCACTTCGTCACGGTTTTCCAGCGCCTGGCGCAGGGCGGGCAAGGCAGCATCAATGGGTAATGAAATCATGGTGGTCCTCGAACAGTGTCGCGAGTATAACGGCGAACCCAGCCTGCTCTATCATGGTCTTAACATCAGGTGCAGGCGCATCGCTTGTCCTGCTGAACACCTTCTCGGAGATTTACATGCGCATCTCGACCCGCGTCATCGGTGGCGCCCTCATCGCCACCCTGCTGACTCAACTGACGGCCTGCGGCACCATTTTCTACCCGGACCGGCGCGGCCAGATCGGCGGCAAGATCGACCCTGTGGTTGCTGCAATGGATGCCATCGGTATTCTTTTCTACGTGATCCCGGGGCTCATTGCCTTCGGCATCGACTTTGCCACCGGCGCCATCTACTACCCGGGTGGCCGTACTGCCCAGGTCGACCCCGCCAAACTGCAAGAAGCCGTCAGCCCCGATGGCAAGGTCGACAACCTGAAGTTGCAGGCCATTCTGGAAAGCGAACTGGGCCAGCGCCTGCCGCTGAACGACCCACGGCTGATCCAGCACCGCGGCAGCATCGAACAACTGGCCAGCCTCGGCCTGGTCCCGGCAGCCTGAGCCACACGGACGCTGACCACGGATGACCACGACCCCAGCTGAACACCAGCGCCTGCTGCGCCTGGCCACACGCGCGTCACTGGCAGTGGCCAGCATCCTGGTGCTGAGCAAGGCGCTGGCCTGGTGGCTGAGTGGGTCGGTGAGCCTGCTGGCTGGGCTGACCGATTCGGCACTGGACGCAGTGGCCTCGTTCCTCAACCTGCTGGCGGTGCACTATGCCCTGCGCCCGGCCGACGACGATCACCGGTTTGGCCATGGCAAGGCCGAGGCCTTGGCCGGCATGGCCCAGGCGCTGTTCATCGGGGGCAGTGCGGTGCTGATCGGGGTGCAAGCGATCGAGCGCTTGTACACCCCGCAACCGCTGGGTGATACCGCCATTGGCATTGTGGTGATGCTGCTGTCGCTGGTGCTGACAGTCGCCCTGCTGGCACTGCAGTACAAGGTTATCCGGCTCACCGGCTCTACTGCGGTGCGGGCAGATTCCCTGCACTACCGCTCGGACTTGCTGCTCAACGGCAGCATTCTGCTGGCCTTGTTGCTGGCGCGTTTTGGCTGGCCTCAGTTGGATGCGCTGTTCGGCCTGGGCATCGCCTTTTACATCCTCTGGAGTGCGCTGCAAATTGCCCGCGAAAGTACGGCGATCCTGATGGACAAGGCGTTACCCGGCGATGTTGGCGAGGAGATGACCGCGCTGGTGCTGGCCGTTGCAGGCGTGAAAGGCGTGCATGACCTGCGCACGCGCGTGTCGGGCAACCAGTGGTTTGTGCAACTGCACCTGGAACTGCCGGGGCAACTGCCGCTGCATGAGGCGCATAGCTTGTGCGTGGAGGCCTCGCGGGTGATCCGCCAGCGTTACCCACAGGCGGACGTGATGGTGCACGCCGACCCGGTATGAGGTAACCACCCATGCCCCACCCCTTGTAGGCGCGGGTTCATCGCGAAAGGGCCGGGGCTGCTGGCCAATTTCCACCCGCCGATCACCGTTGCCGCCGCTACCGTATTCGCGGGTAAACCCGCTCCTACACACGCACAGGCCTTTGTAGGAGCGGGTTCACCCGCGAAAGGGC
>NZ_JBICKE010000088.1:0-26951 GCF_043103865.1 Pseudomonas sp. yb_5 | reverse complement strand
CAGGCGGCGAATGCCTTTCGGCGAACTCACTTGGCGAATGCCTTTCGGCGAACTCACTTGGTAAATCCCTTTCGGCGAACTCACTTGGCCGTCACAGTCTCAGCCGAACCATCCTGCGACAGGCTATACACGTAAGCCGCCAGCAGGTGCACCTTGTCATTCCCTTGGATCTCGGCCTGCGCCGGCATCTGCCCCTGGCGGCCATAACGAATGGTCTGCTGCAACTGGGCAAAGCTCGAGCCATAGATGAACGCCTGCGGGTGGGTCAGGTTCGGTGCGCCCATGGCGGGCGTACCTTTGCCTTCCGGGCCGTGGCAGGCCACGCAGTTGGCAGCAAAGATCTTCTGCCCGTTCTCGACATCGGCTTTCGCGCCCTCAGGCAGTGTGCGGCCATCGAGTTTGCTGACCACGAATGCAGCCACATCGGCCACGCCCTGGTCACCAATCACTTCGGCCCAGGCCGGCATCACGCCATGGCGACCACCCATGATGCTGGTCTTGATGGTTTCCGGATCGCCGCCCCAGCGCCAGTCATTGTCGGTGAGGTTGGGGAAGCCAAAAGCGCCCTTGGCGTCGGAGCCGTGGCACACCGAGCAGTTGGAGGCAAACAGGCGGCTGCCCATTTTCAGCGCCTGCGGGTCCTTCGCCACTTCTTCTACGGGCATGGCGGCGTATTTGGCGAAGATCGGACCGAACCTGGCATCGGCCTTGTCCATTTCCTTCTGCCATTCGTTGGCACCGGTCCAGCCATTTTCATAGCCCGGCAGGATGCCTTTCCAGTTGCCCAGGCCCGGATAAAGGATCAGGTAGCCGACCGAGAACACCAAGGTGCCAACAAACAGCCAGAACCACCACTTGGGCAGCGGGTTGTCGTACTCCTCGATGCCGTCGAAGCTGTGCCCCATGGTCTCGTCAGTGGTGTTGTTGCTCTGGCCCTTGCGCGTGGCGAGCAGCAGCCAGGTCAGGCCAATCAGGCTACCGATGGTCAGTACGCTGATGTACGTACTCCAGAAGGTGGTCATTGCCCGTTACTCCTTTTTGCAGCAGGTTCCTGCCCGGCAGGGGGCAGGCGGTCGTCGACGAAGGGCAGCAGGCGCGCTTCGGCGAAATCACGGTCGCGGCGGCGGTTGAAGACCCACAGGGTGAGGCCGATGAAGGCAATCATCACCACCAGGGTGCCCAGCCCGCGGATCATGCCGATGTCCATTTCCATCGCACTCACCTCTTGTTCTTGATCGCAGTGCCGAGCACTTGCAGGTAGGCGACCAGTGCATCCATCTCGGTCTTGCCCTTGACTGCTTCACGGGCGCCGGCGATGTCGTCGTCGGTGTACGGCACGCCCAGGGTGCGCAGGGTGCGCATCTTGACGTCGGTGTGGCTGTTGTCGACCTGCTGGGCAACCAGCCACGGGTAGGATGGCATCTTCGACTCCGGCACCACGTTGCGCGGGTTGTACAGGTGCGCACGGTGCCAGTCGTCCGAGTAGCGGCCACCGACCCTGGCCAGGTCCGGCCCGGTGCGCTTGGAACCCCACAGGAACGGGTGGTCCCACACGCTTTCACCGGCCACCGAGTAGTGGCCGTAACGCTCGGTTTCGGCGCGGAACGGGCGGATCATCTGCGAGTGGCAGCCCACGCAGCCTTCGCGGATGTAGACATCGCGGCCTTCCAGTTGCAGCGCGGTATAGGGCTTCATGCCCTCCACCGGTTTGTTGGTGACGTCCTGGAAGAACAGCGGGACGATCTGGGTGAGGCCGCCGATGCTGACGGCAAATACCATCAGCAGGGCCATCAGGCCGACGTTTTTCTCGATGACTTCATGTTTCATCAGGCGTTTCTCCTCAAGCCAACTGGGCGTTCGCAGGGGCGACGTCAAGCGCTGGCGAACGCACGGTGCGCCAGGTGTTCCAGGCCATCAGGAACATGCCGCTGAGGAAGATCGCGCCGCCGACGAAGCGCACGACGAAGCCTGGGTGGCTGGCCACCAGGGTTTCCACGAACGAGTAGGTGAGCGTGCCGTCGCTGTTGACCGCGCGCCACATCAGGCCCTGGGCGATGCCGTTGACCCACATCGAGGCGATGTACAGTACGGTACCGATGGTGGCCAGCCAGAAGTGCGCATTGATCAGGCCGAGGCTGTACATGCGTTCTTTGCCGAACACTTTGGGGATGGTGTGGTACAGCGCGCCGATCGAAATCATCGCTACCCAGCCGAGGGCGCCGGCGTGGACGTGGCCGATGGTCCAGTCGGTGTAGTGGGACAGGGCGTTGACCGTCTTGATGGCCATCATCGGGCCTTCGAAGGTGGACATGCCGTAGAACGCCAGCGACACCACCAGGAAGCGCAGGATCGGGTCGCTGCGCAATTTGTGCCAGGCGCCCGACAGGGTCATCATGCCGTTGATCATGCCGCCCCAGCTAGGTGCCAGCAGGATCAGCGACATCACCATGCCCAGCGACTGCGCCCAGTCGGGCAGGGCGGTGTAGTGCAGGTGGTGCGGGCCGGCCCAGATGTACAGGGTAATCAGTGCCCAGAAGTGCACGATCGACAAGCGATACGAATACACCGGCCGTTCGGCCTGCTTGGGCACGTAGTAGTACATCATCCCCAGGAAGCCTGCGGTCAGGAAGAAGCCCACCGCGTTATGGCCGTACCACCACTGCACCATGGCATCGGTGGCGCCTGCGTAGACCGAGTAGGATTTGGTCAGGCTGACCGGCAGCTCCAGGTTGTTGACGATGTGCAGCAGTGCCACGGTCAGGATGAAGGCGCCGAAGAACCAGTTGCCGACGTAGATGTGTTTGGTGTTGCGCTTCATCAGCGTGCCGAAGAACACGATGGCGTAGCCCACCCAGACGATGGTGATCAGAATGTCGATCGGCCATTCCAGTTCGGCGTATTCCTTGGAGCTGGTGTAGCCCAGCGGCAGGCTGATGGCCGCCAGCAGGATAACCAGTTGCCAGCCCCAGAACGTGAACGCGGCCAGGCCCGGTGCGAACAGGGTGGTCTGGCAGGTGCGTTGCACCGAATAATAGGAGGTGGCGAACAGTGCGCAGCCGCCGAACGCGAAGATCACCGCATTGGTATGCAGGGGGCGCAGGCGGCCGAAGCTGGTCCAGGGGAGGTCGAAGTTGAGGGACGGCCAGGCGAGCTGGGCGGCGATGAAGACGCCGAGCCCCATCCCGACGATTCCCCACACCACCGTCATGATGGCGAATTGGCGGACCACCTTGTAGTTATAGGCGGTACTGCTGGTTGTGTTCATGTATGGGTTCCCATCCACGGTTATTTGGCAGGCTTTACAGCGAGGCAAGCATGATTAATGGGCAAAGTGCCGGTATTGACGGGGATCAATGGGCGAAGGTCGCAAATGTCCCAGGCTTGCGCTGCGATCCTCCGCGGGTTGAAGGTAAAGAGGGCTACAAGGGGTGCCTGATCCTGGCCCATGGCGCGGGCGCGCCGATGGACAGCGGGTTCATGGACGAAATGGCGCAAAGGCTTGCGGCTCTTGGGGTAGCGGTAGTGCGCTTCGAGTTCCCGTACATGGCCGAGCGCAGGGTTACCGGTGGCAAGCGGCCGCCGAACCCGCAGAAGGTGTTGCTTGAATGCTGGCGCGAGGTGTACCGGCAAGTGCGACCTTTGGTCGCGGGCAAGCTGGCCGTGGGGGGCAAGTCCATGGGCGGGCGCATGGCGAGCCTGCTGGCCGACGAACTGGGCGCGGATGCGCTGGTGTGCCTGGGCTATCCGTTCTACGCGGTGGGTAAACCCGAGAAGCCACGGGTAGAGCACCTGGCCGAGTTGAAGACACCGACGTTGATCGTGCAGGGCGAGCGGGATGCGCTGGGTAACCGCGAGGCGGTGGCGGGGTATGCGTTGTCGCCGGCGATCGAGGTGAGCTGGCTAGCGGCGGGGGACCATGACCTGAAGCCGTTGAAGGCTTCGGGGTTCAGCCATGAGCAGCACTTGCAGGCGGCGGCTGAACGCGTTGCTGACTTCCTGAAGGATTAGTGCTGGATTCTTCGCGGGTAAACCCGCTCCTACAAGGACCGCACAACATCGAAGCACCTGTAGGAGCGGGTTCACCCGCGAAGAGGCCGGCACAGGCCGACGCTTAGTCGCGGTACTCGCACAGGTAGGCAGTATCCACCGCCACTTTCAGCTGGAACTTGCTGTCGGCGGCAACATTGAACTTGTCGCCTGCCTTGAACGTTTCCCAGTTGTCGCTACCCGGCAGTTTCACGGTCAGCGCGCCCGATACCACATGCATGATCTCGCGCTTGGCAGTGCCGAATTCGTATTCGCCCGGAGCCATGACGCCGACGGTGGCCGGGCCTTCTTCGCCCGAGAATGCGATCGACTTGACGGCGCCGTTGAAGTACTCGTTGACCTGGAACATGGGCGACTCCTGAAAAGAGGTGATGAAAAAGGGCTGGCCAGTATGCCCAAGCCCACAGGCCTCGTCATCTGCTTTCAGGGGCTGTTGGCGGGCAGGCTCAACGGTAATAGCCGCGCCGTGTTGCGCGCATCTTCCAGGGCCCTGTGCTGTTGCCCGCAAAAGTGCATGCCGGCCAGTTGCAGGGCGCCGTTCAGGCCGGTGGGGCGCTGCAGGTGGCGGGCCTTGGCAAAGCGTTGCTTGAGATTGATGTGCGGCAATGTGCGCAGCAGGCTGTCGAGGCCGTGCTGCTGCCACTCCTGGTGCAGTTGCTGGCGGTCGTAGTCGCCCCAGCTGACCCAGGCCTGAAGCTGCCCGCGGTGGTGCCCCAGCCAGCGCTCGAAGCTTGCCCACACCTCGCGAAACGGCGCGGCGTTGTCCACGTCGGCCTGGCTGATGTGGGTCAGTTCGCGGCAGAACGGGGTCAACTGCGGACGCCGCCGTGGCTTTACAAAACGCTGGAAATGGTTGACCTCGCGGCCTTCGCGGGTAACCAGGCTTGCGCCGATTTCAATGACTTCCATCTCTGTGACTGGCCACCCACCATCGTCGGTGGTGGCTTCCAGGTCGATCACCAACCAATGGCCCATACCAGGCTCCCTTGCAGATCCTGCTAGAGCGTAGCCAATGTCTGGGCATACGGCATCCTATGGCATTTTGCCGCCTGCTTTGGCACAAAGAGCAGGCACCGGTAGTTGTGCCGCCCCCGGAAAACGCCTAGCTTAAGCAGATACCGGCATAAAACGTGATGAGTGTCCGTCTTGACTCCAGCGCCCGGCCTCAAGGCCTTGTCCACCCTGATGCTGCTGGCCGTGTTCTGGTTGGCGGCACCCGTACGGGCGGGTGAAGCGGTCGAAGTGAAGATTGGCGCGGCCCATTTCCCGCCTTACACGGTGCGCCCCGAGCAAGGCGCCGATACCGGTTTGCTGCCGCAGTTGGTCGATGCACTCAACCGGGCGCAGCAGCACTATCACTTCGTTCTGGTGCCTACGTCTATCCAGCGGCGCTTCGGTGACTTCCAGCAGGGCCGCACCGACATGGCAATTTTCGAGAATCCACAATGGGGCTGGGAGCAGATTGCCCATCAGGCCGTGGACATGGGCCTGGAAGATGCCGAAGTGTTCGTCGCCCGCAAGGCAAATGGCAATGATCCACACTACTTCGATGACCTGCGCGGCAAGCGCCTGGCATTGTTCAACGGCTACCACTACGCGTTCGCCAGTTTCAACGCTGAGCCGGGCTACCTGCGCAAGACATACAATGCGACCCTGACCTATTCCCACGACAGCAACCTGCTGATGGTGCAGGCCGGCCGCGCCGATATCGCCCTGGTCACGCGCTCCTACCTCAGCGATTTTCTGGCACGCAACCCGGCGAGCAGGGCGCAACTGGTGCCTTCGCAACGCGTTGACCAGGTCTATCACCACTACGCTTTGCTACGCCCGGGTGCTCCGATCGGTGAGCAGTCGTTCGCGGAGCTGCTGCGCGCCCTGCGCAACAGTGGCGAACTGGCGCGCATCTTCGAGCCGTACCGTATCACGGTGGCTGCACCGCAAGACTAAATTCCCGCGTTGCGGCAACGTTCCCTGCAGTGTGTCTTTTCTTCATTTTCGTGAGTCAAGCCCATGCCGTTCGATGCCGCTTCGCAGCCACAGTCACCGCCACGCTGGCGTAGCCTCAGTGCCGAGGAGGGCGACAGCTGGCTAAGCCTGGCCCTTGAAGGCCGCCCCCTGATCCAGTTGCGTCTGGAGCCTGGCGCTTCTCTGCACGTTCACCTTGAGCGCTTTTGCCCCGAGCGCCCCTACCAAGCCTTGTGGGCCGCCTGCTATTGGTTGCTGTCGCGCGATACGGCCTGCCAGCGTCTGACCTGGCACCTGCCCGAAGTGCTGCCGCAGGCGTTGGCCAGTGGCCTGCTGCTGGGCGGTGAACAGCCGGGCCAGTACCTGTGCGAGCGCGCACTGTTCTGGCAACTGCCGCAGCCGTGGCTGGGCGAGTCGGTTGCCGGGGTCTATCCGCAGCAGATGCAGATCAGCAACGGCAAGCGCCACCCGCGCCGGGCGCCCAAGCCGCGGGGCGAAGTGTACCGGCGCTTCGATGCGCGCTTGGGCAGTTGGGTATCGCTGCGTACCCTGGAGATCGAGCATGACCTGGAGCGTTTCAACCGCTGGCAGAACAACCCTCGTGTGGAGGCGTTCTGGCAGGAGGGGGGCACGCTGGCGCAGCACCGCGAATACTTGGCCAAGCTCGAAGCCGACCCGCATACGTTGACGTTGATCGGTTGTTTCGATGACGAGCCGTTTGCCTACTTCGAGGCGTACTGGGCCAAGGAGGACCGCATTGCCCCCTTCTACCCGGCCGATGACTACGACCGCGGTATCCATATGCTGGTGGGAGAGGAGAGCCACCGAGGGCCGCACAAGGTGGCCAGTTGGCTATCGGCGTTGGTGCACTACCTGTTCCTGGATGACCCGCGCACCCAGCGGGTGGTGGCCGAGCCGCGCGCCGACAACGGCAAGATGATTGGCTACATGCACGACCAATGTTTCCATTGCGACAAAGAGTTCGACTTTCCACACAAGCGGGCGGCGTTGATGATTCTGGGGCGGGAGCGGTTTTTCGATCGTTGCAAGCTGACGTAGGGGCTAGTGTGGTGTTTCACAAATAACGACCATAACTCGCGGCGCTTTTTGCACTCATGCGGCGTTGTCGCTCCTCGCCGTAGCTGGGCTACGACTCGTCGCGACGCCTTGCCTGAACGCAAAAATCGCTCGCGAGCTATTGGCCGTATTTGCAAAACACCACACTAGCGCTGCAAGCAAAAGCAGAGCGATCCAGGTTCGCTCTCGCTTTTGCTTGCAGCTAGCTTCAGGCCTGCCGACTGGCCGTCTTGCGGCAATGCACCAGCGCATCGCGGATCATGAAGTTGACCAAGGTCGGCGATACGCCCAGTTCCTTGGCAATGTCCTTCTGCGGCACGCCATTAAGGCGGTACATCTCGAAAGCATAGCGGGTGCGTGGCGGCAGTTCGTTCAAGGCCTCTGCGATGTCGTTCAGCGCGGCGCGGTTGATGTGGGTGGCTTCGGGCGAGGCGTTCTGCACCACCACGTTCATGCCTTCCTCCTCGCTACCGGAGTACTTCAGCTCCATTGCCTGCTTGCGATAGTGGTCGATCGCCAGGTTGCGCACGATCTGGAACAGGTAGCTCAGCTGGGCCTTGAACGATGAGGTGATCTGCGGGGCGGTGCTGAGCCGGAAAAAGGCATCCTGTACCACGTCCTCAGCGCGCGAACGGCAGCCTGTGATGCGGGCGGCGATCTTGACCAGGATGCTGCGGTTGTCGACGAAGGCCTGCAGTAATGGTGAATCGCACTTACTTGTGGATAGTTGTTCCGCCATGGAAATCACCTTGTCACAGAGGGGAAAGGAGGCGCCCAAGGTTGGGAAGCTTCCTAAGACGTGCGACAAGCTATGTAAGATGATAATAATTGTCAAATGCGAAATGTAATTAATATCGACCTGTTTCAGTTCTAAGGCGCGGTTGGCTTTGGGGGATATGCCTTATCAACCCTTGAAGCCTAATCTCCCCCGCTAATTTCTCTCCCCGCCCATCCGTTCCCCTGTGTACATCCCCGGTCGCATACGTTGCCCGCCCATGTTGGTGGAGCAGCTGTCGGACCTAACCAGACACTGGCAGGAACACCCCATGACGGACGCCTTCGAACTCCCGCACACGCTGGTCCAGGCCCTGGCGCAACGCGCCTCGCAGACCCCGGACAGCATTGCCTTGCGCTTTCTGGCCGACGCGCCCGGCGAGCAGGCCGTGCTGAGCTACCGGGACCTCGACCAGCGCGCGCGCACCATCGCCGCCGCCTTGCAGGCTCGTACCCGCTTCGGCGATCGTGCAGTGCTGTTGTTTCCCAGCGGGCCGGACTATGTGGCGGCGTTCTTCGGCTGCCTGTATGCCGGGGTCATCGCGGTGCCGGCTTACCCACCGGAGTCGGCGCGCCAGCACCACCAGGAGCGTTTGCTGTCGATCATCGACGACGCCGAGCCGCGCCTGCTGCTGACCGTGGCGGCGCTGCACGACAGCCTGCAGGGCCTGGAAGCCCTGGCGGCGGACAATGCCCCCCAACTGCTGGCAGTGGATGGCTTGGACCCGGCCCTGGCGGCGAACTGGCGTGAGCCCGTACTCAAGGGCGATGACATCGCCTTCCTGCAGTACACCTCCGGTTCCACTGCGCTGCCCAAGGGCGTGCAGGTCAGTCATGGCAACCTGGTGGCCAACGAGCAACTGATCCGCCAAGGCTTTGGCATCGACCTCAACCCCGACGACGTGATCGTCAGCTGGCTGCCGCTTTATCACGATATGGGTCTGATCGGCGGCCTGCTGCAGCCGATTTTCAGTGGCGTGCCCTGCGTGCTGATGTCGCCGGGCTACTTCCTGGCCCGGCCGCTGCGCTGGTTGCAGGCCATCAGCGACTACGGTGGCACCATCAGCGGCGGGCCCGACTTCGCCTACCGCTTGTGCAGCGAACGGGTGAGCGAGGCTTCGCAGGCCGGGCTCGACCTGAGCCGCTGGCGCGTGGCCTATTCCGGTTCCGAGCCTATCCGCCAGGACAGCCTGGCCACCTTCGCCGACAAGTTCCAGGCCTGCGGCTTCGATCCGCAGAGTTTCTTCGCCAGTTATGGCCTGGCCGAAGCCACCCTGTTCGTCAGCGGCAGCCGTCGTGGCCAAGGTATCGCCGCGCTGGAGTTGGACGCCGCAGCCTTCGCTGCCAACCGTGCCGAGCCGGGCAAGGGCAGTGTGCTGATGAGCTGCGGCTACCCACAGCCGGGGCATGCCGTACGTATCGTCGAACCACAACGCCTGCAAGTGCTGGATGACAACCAGGTTGGCGAGATCTGGGCCGGCGGCCCGAGCATCGCATTGGGTTACTGGCGCAACCCCGAAGCCAGCGCTCGCACCTTTGTCGAAATGGACGGCCAGACCTGGCTGCGCACCGGCGACCTGGGCTTCATGCGTGACGGCGAGGTATTCGTCACTGGGCGTCTGAAGGACATGCTGATCGTGCGTGGGCAAAACCTGTACCCACAAGACCTGGAAAAAAACCTCGAGCGCGAAGTTCAGGTGCTGCGTAAAGGCCGGGTGGCGGTGTTCGCCGTCGAGCACCAAGGCGAGGAGGGCATCGGTGTCGCGGTGGAGATCAGCCGCAACGTGCAAAAGGCAATCAAGCCCCAGGACCTGATCAAGACCCTGCGCCAGGTCGTCGCCGACGCCTGCCGACAGGCCCCCGCCGTGGTCCTGCTGCTGAACCCCGGCGCGCTGCCGAAGACCTCCAGCGGCAAGTTGCAGCGCTCTGCCTGCCGCCTGCGCATGGACGATGGCAGCCTGGACTGCTATGCCCGTTTCCCTGAGGCAAGCGAAGCCGGTGCCGGTGCAACCGCTGGTGATGAGCTGCAAGCACGCATCGGCGCTGTGTGGCGCGACATCCTCGAGGTAGAGGCGGTGGCCGCGGACGACCACTTCCTGTTGCTGGGCGGTAACTCCATCGCCGCCACCCAGGTCACAGCGCGCCTGGCCGATGAGTTGGGTATCGACCTGAGCCTGCGCACGCTGTTCGAGGCGCCGGTACTGGCCGACTACAGCAAGGCCGTGGCACAGATCATCGCCGATGGCGCCGCAGGCACCGTGGCCATCACCACGCTGGAGCGCGCCCAGGCGTTGCCCCAGTCGCTGGCGCAGAACCGCTTGTGGCTGCTGTGGCTGCTGGAGCCGCAATCAGCGGCCTACAACATTCCCGCCGGCTTGCACCTGCGCGGCGAGCTGGATGTCGATGCCCTAAAAGCGGCCTTCCAGGCACTGGTGGCGCGCCATGAATCGCTGCGTACCGTGTTCAGCGAAGAGGATGGCCAGGCGCTGCAGCGTATCCTGCCGCAACAGCCGTTCAGCCTGCACCGCCTGGACCTTGAAAAGCACTCGCCCGAGCAGGTTGCCGCGCAGCGTGAAACCGAGGCCCGCCAGCCGTTCGACCTCACCCAGGGCTCGCTGCTGCGGGTAACCCTGGTGCGCCTGGGCGACGAAGAGCATCAGCTGTGGGTGACCCTGCACCACATCGTTGCCGACGGCTGGTCGCTGAACATCCTGCTCGAAGAATTCGCCAAGCTGTACGCCGCTCGCTGCCAAGGCCTGGAGGCCAACCTGGCGCCGCTACCCCTGGGTTACGCCGACTACGGCAGTTGGCAGCGGCAATGGCTGGCCGAAGGCGAAGCCGAGCGGCAGTTGCGATATTGGCAGGCGCGCCTGGGCGATGAACTGCCGGTGCTCGACCTGTGTACCGATCATCCACGTGCCAGCCAGCGCGACCATCGCGCCGCCCGTTTCAGCCTAAAGGTGCCGGCCAGGCTTACCGAAGCGCTCAAGGGCCTTGCCCGCGAGCAGCACGCCAGCCGGTTCATGGTCCTGCTGGCAGGTTGGCAGGCGCTGCTGCACCGCTACAGCGGCCAGGCCGATATCCGCGTCGGTGTGCCCAACGCCAACCGCCCGCGACTGGAAGCCCAGGGCCTGGTCGGCTTCTTCATCAACACCCAGGTGTTGCGCGCGCAGCTCGATGGCCGCCTGCCGTTCGCGCAGTTGCTGGCCCAGGTCCGTCAGGCCACCCTGGAAGCCCAGGCCAACCAGGACCTGCCATTCGAGCAGTTGGTCGAAGCCTTGCCAGAGGCCCGAGAGCAAGGCCTGTTCCAGGTCATGTTCAACCACCAGCAACGCGACCTGTCAGCCCTGCGGCGTCTGCCGGGGCTGTTGACCGAAGAGCTGGCGTGGCACAGCCGCGAAGCCAAGTTCGACTTGCAGTTGCACAGTGAGGAGGACCATCTGGGCCGCCTGAGCCTGGCCTTCGACTATGCCGCGGAGCTGTTCGAAGCCAGCACCGTCGAACGTCTGGCCCATCACCTGCTGGCGCTGCTGGAACAGGTGTGTGCCGCGCCGCAGCAGGCGCTGGGCGACGTGCAATTGCTGGATGAGCCCGGCCGTGCGCAACTGCTGGGTTGGGGCCAGGCACCGGCCGCCGCAGCGCAGCACCTGTTGGTCGAGCAACTCAATGAGCAGGCACGCCTGACGCCGCAGCGCACCGCCCTGATTTGGGACGGGGGCAGCCTGGATTACGCCGGGTTGCACCAGCAAGCCAACCGCCTGGCCCACTACCTGCGTGACAAAGGCGTCGGCCCCGATACCTGTGTGGCCATTGCCATCGAGCGCTCACCGCAATTGCTGGTCGGCCTGCTAGCCATTCTCAAGGCTGGCGGTGCCTACGTGCCGCTGGATGTCGATTACCCGGCCGAACGGCTGGCCTACATGCTGGCCGACTGCGACGCCCGTTTGCTACTGACCCACAGCAGCCTGCTGGGCAAGCTGCCGCAGGTCGACGGTGTCAGTGCCATTGCCCTCGACCAGTTGCACCTGGACAGCTGGCCCAGCCACGCTCCCGGTCTGCACCTGCACGGTGACAACCTGGCCTACGTGATTTACACCTCCGGCTCGACCGGCCAACCCAAGGGCGTGGGCAACACTCACGCGGCCCTGGCCGATCGCCTGCAATGGATGCAGGCCACCTATGCGTTGGATGACAGCGACGTGCTGATGCAGAAGGCGCCGATCAGTTTCGACGTCTCGGTGTGGGAATGCTTCTGGCCGCTGGTCACCGGCTGCAAGCTGGTGCTCGCCGGCCCCGGTGAACACCGCGACCCGCAGCGTATCGCTGCCATGGTCCAGGCCCATGGGGTGACCACGCTGCACTTCGTGCCGCCGCTGTTGCAGGTGTTCGTCCAGGAGCCGCAGGCGGGTGCCTGCACCAGCCTGCGCCGGGTGTTCTCGGGTGGCGAAGCGTTGTCCGCCACGCTACGAGACCGCGTGCTGCAAGTGCTGCCGCAGGTGCAGTTGCACAACCGTTACGGCCCGACCGAAACCGCCATCAACGTCACCCACTGGCACTGCCAGGCAGCGGACGGCGAGCGCTCGCCCATCGGCCGGCCGCTGGGCAATGTGCTGTGCCGCGTGCTGGACGATGAGCTGGAACTGACTATCCCCGGGGTGCCGGGCGAGCTGTACCTCGGTGGCGCGGGGTTGGCCCGTGGTTACCTGGGCCGCCCCGGCCTCACTGCCGAGCGCTTCGTACCCCAGGCCGACGGTAATGGTCAGCGTCTGTACCGCAGTGGCGATGGTGCCCGTTGGCAGGTGCAGATGGAGGCACTGGAATACCTTGGCCGCCTCGACCAGCAGGTAAAGGTGCGTGGCTTCCGCGTCGAACCCGAGGAAGTCCAGGCCGGCCTGCTGGCGCAGGCGGGTGTCGAACAGGCGCTGGTATTGATTCACAAGGATGCTGTCGGCGCGCAACTGGTGGGCTACTACTGTGGCAGCGCCCAGCCCGCCGAGCTGTTGGCAGTGCTGGCTGCCCAGTTGCCAGCGTACATGGTGCCGGCACAGCTCATCCCGCTGGCACAGATGCCGCTGGGCCCCAGCGGCAAGGTCGACCGCAAGGCGCTGCCGGCTCCGGTGTGGCAGCAGCGTGAGCATGTCGAACCACAAACCGAGTTGCAGCAACAGGTCGCTGCGATCTGGCGTGAAGTGCTGAACCTGCCGCGCATCGGCCTGCAGGACGACTTCTTCGCCCTGGGTGGCCACTCGCTGTTGGCCACCCAGATTGTCTCGCGCAGCCGCCAGGCCTGCGATGTCGAGCTGCCACTCAAGACCCTGTTCGAAGCCAGCGAACTGGGCGCCTTCTGTGCCGAGATCGCGCGCTTGCGCGCGGTCGGCGAGCGCAACCTGCAAGGCGAAATCGCCCGCGTCGACCGCCGCCAGGCCGTGCCGCTGTCGTACTCGCAGCAGCGCATGTGGTTCCTCTGGCAAATGGAGCCTGACAGCCCGGCGTACAACGTCGGCGGCATGGCACGCCTGCGCGGCACCCTGCACGTGGACGCCTTCGAGCGTGCGCTGCAGGCGCTGATCGTGCGTCACGAAACCTTGCGCACCACGTTCCCCAGCATCGACGGCGTGCCGTACCAGTGCGTGGCCGAAGACAGCGGTCTGCATCTGGACTGGCAAGACTTCAGCGCTTTGTCAGACGATGCCCGCCAGCAACGTTTGCAACAACTGGCCGACGACCAGGCGCACCAGCCCTTCGACCTGGAGCGGGGGCCGCTGCTGCGCGCCTGTCTGGTCAAGGCCGACGAGCGCGAGCACTGCTTCGTGCTGACGCTGCACCACATCGTCACCGAAGGCTGGGCCATGGACATCTTCGCCCGCGAATTGGGCGAGCTGTACGAGGCCTTCGTCGATGACCGCGAGTCGCCGCTGGCGCCGCTGCCGGTGCAGTACCTGGACTACAGCGTGTGGCAACGGCAATGGCTGGAAAGCGGCGAGGGCGCGCGCCAGTTGGCCTACTGGAAGGCTCGCCTGGGCGATGAACACCCGGTATTGGCCTTGCCCGCCGACCGCCCGCGGCCGGCTGTGCAAAGCCACCGTGGCGAGCTGTACCGCTTCGACCTCGACCCGGCCCTGGTCGCCCGCGTGCATGCCTTCAACAGCCAGCGCGGCCTGACCCTGTTCATGACCATGACCGCCACCCTGGCCGCCTTGCTGCACCGCTACAGTGGCCAGCGCGACCTGCGTATCGGCGCGCCGGTGGCCAACCGCATCCGTCCGGAAAGCGAAGGGCTGATCGGCGCCTTCCTCAACACCCAGGTGCTGCGCTGCGAGCTGGACGGCCAGATGACCGCCGCTCAGTTGTTGGAGCAGATGCGTCAGGCCGCCATCGAAGGCCAGTCGCACCAGGACCTGCCGTTCGACCAGTTGGTGGAGGCCTTGCAGCCGCCGCGCAGCAGCGCCTACAACCCACTGTTCCAGGTGATGTGCAACGTGCAGCGCTGGGCCTTCCAGCAAAGCCGCCAGCTTGCCGGCATGCAGGTGGATTACCTGGTCAATGACGCCAGCGCCACCAAGTTCGACCTGTACCTGGAGGTGACCGACCTCGACGGTCGCCTGGGTTGCTGCCTGACCTACAGCCGTGACCTGTTCGACGAGCCGCGCATCGCGCGCATGGCCGAGCATTGGCAGCAACTGCTGGTCGGCCTGCTGGACAACCCGCAACAGCGCCTGTGCGAACTGCCGATGCTGAGCAGCGCCGAGCAGCAGGTGCTGGTGGGCCAGTTGCAGGGCGAGCACGATTTCGACCTCGACCAGACCTTGCACGGCCTGTTCGCCGCCCAGGCCGCGCGCGCGCCACAGGCTGGCGCGTTGACCTTTGCCGGCCAGCACATGACCTACGCCGAACTCGACCAACAGGCCAACCGCCTGGCCCGCGCCCTGCGCGAGCGTGGTGTCGGCCCGCAGGTGCGCGTGGGCCTGGCCCTGGAGCGCTCGCTGGAAATGGTCGTCGGCCTGTTGGCCATCCTCAAGGCCGGTGGCGCCTATGTACCGCTCGACCCCGAGTACCCGCTCGACCGCCTGCGCTACATGATCGAAGACAGCCGCATCGGCCTGCTGCTGAGCCAGCGCGCGTTGCTGCAAACCCTCGGCGAGCTGCCCGAAGGCGTGGCGCGCTGGAGCCTGGAAGACGACGCTGCCAGCCTGTCGGCGTACAGCGACGCGCCGCTGGACAACCTCAATTTGCCGCAGCACCAGGCCTACCTGATCTATACCTCCGGCTCCACCGGCAAGCCCAAAGGTGTGGTGGTCAGCCATGGCGAATTCGCCATGCATTGCCAGGCAGTGATCGCCGCGTTCGGCATGCGCAGCGATGACTGCGAACTGCATTTCTATTCGATCAACTTCGATGCCGCCAGCGAGCGCCTGTGGGCGCCGCTGCTGTGTGGCGCCCGTGTGGTGCTGCGCGCCCAAGGGCAGTGGGGGGCTGAGGAAATCTGCCAACTGGTGCGTGAGCAGCAGGTGAGCATCCTCGGTTTCACCCCTAGCTACGGCAGCCAACTGGCCCAGTACCTGGGTGGGCGGGGCGAACAGTTGCCGGTGCGCCTGGTGATCACCGGCGGCGAAGCGCTGACCGGCGAGCACCTGCAGCGTATCCGCCAGGCCTTTGCGCCGCAGCAGTTCTTCAATGCGTACGGCCCGACCGAAACCGTGGTTATGCCGCTGGCGTGCCTGGCCCCAGAGGCCTTGCCAGCAGACCTTGGCAGCGTACCGATCGGCCGCGTCATCGGAAGCCGTACGGCCTACATCCTCGACGAGGATCTGGCCTTGTTGCCGCAAGGCGGCATTGGCGAACTGTATGTCGGCGGCGCCGGCCTGGCCCAGGGTTACCACGACCGGCCAGGCCTCACTGCCGAGCGCTTTGTCGCCGACCCGTTCAGTGCCGAAGGCGGGCGCCTGTACCGTACCGGCGACCTGGTACGCCTGGGTACCGATGGCCTGGTGGAGTATGTCGGCCGTGCCGACCAGCAGGTGAAGATCCGCGGCTTCCGCATCGAGCTGGGCGAAATCGAGAGCCGCCTGCAAGCGCATGCCGATGTCGAAGAAGCCGTGGTGCTGGCCCTTGATCTGCCGGGTGGCAAGCAACTGGTGGGTTACCTGGTGTGCAAGCAGGCCCCTGCCGACTGCGATACGCAAAGCCTGCTGCGCGAAGCGGTGAAGGCCAATGCCCGCCAGCACCTGCCGGACTACATGGTGCCCGCACACTTGGTTCTGCTCGAAAGCCTGCCGTTGATGGGGAACGGCAAGCTCGACCGCCATGCCTTGCCACTGCCCGACCTGGAGCAGGCGCGCCAGCAGTACCAGGCCCCGGGTAATGAGGTGGAAGCGCAACTGGCGCAGATCTGGCGCGACGTGCTGAACGTTGCCCAGGTCGGGGTGCAGGACAACTTCTTCGAACTGGGCGGCGACTCGATCCTGTCGATTCAGGTGGTCAGCCGCGCCCGGCAGGCCGGCTTGCAATTCACCCCGCGCGACCTGTTCCAGCATCAGACCATCCAGACCCTGGCAGCTGTGGTTCAGCTCAGCGAAGCCGTGAGCACGGTGGAGCAGGGACTGCGCCAGGGCCAGGCCGGGCTGACGCCGATCCAGCACTGGTTCTTCGACAGTGACGTGCCACAGCCGCAACACTGGAACCAGGCCGTGCTGCTGGAGGTGCGCCAACCCTTGGTTGAGGCCACCCTTGCACAGGCATTGGCTGCGCTGGTGCAGCACCATGACAGCCTGCGCCTGCGCTTCAGCGACGCCCAGGGCCGCTGGCAGGCGCAGTACGTGCGGCCTGGCGCCGAGCAACTGCTGTGGAGCGCCACAGTAGCCGATTTCAATGATTGTCAGGCGCTCTACACCGACGTGCAGCGCAG
Source organism: Pseudomonas sp. yb_5 (assembly GCF_043103865.1). NCBI lineage: Bacteria > Pseudomonadati > Pseudomonadota > Gammaproteobacteria > Pseudomonadales > Pseudomonadaceae > Pseudomonas > Pseudomonas sp. yb_5. The sequence goes on along the minus strand of NZ_JBICKE010000088.1, from coordinate 10,183 downwards.
CCTGGACCTGCAACAAGGGCCGCTGCTGCGCGCCTTGCTGGTGCGTGACGGGCAGGGCACCCAGCGGTTGCTGCTGGCGATCCATCACCTGGTGGTCGATGGTGTGTCCTGGCGGGTGCTGCTGGAAGACCTGCAGGCGCTGTACCGTGGCCAGCCTCTGCCGGCCAAGACCCACGTCGTCGGCGACTGGGCCGCGCGCCTGGCCAGCTACGCTGGCAGCGATTCGCTGCGTGACGAACTGACCTGGTGGCAAGGCCAACTGGGTAGCGTGCGCCGCGAACTGCCATGCGATCACCCGCAGGGCAGCAATTTGCACCGCCACGCCCAGACCCTGGCTATCGGCCTGGACGTGGAGCAGACCCGACAACTGTTGCAACAAGCCCCGGCGGCTTACCACACCCAGGTCAACGACCTGCTGTTGACTGCACTGGCGCGGGCCTTGTGCCGCTGGAGCGGCGATGAAGAAGTGCTGGTGCAGCTCGAAGGCCATGGCCGTGACGGGCTGTTCGAAGACATGGACCTGACCCGCAGCGTCGGCTGGTTCACCAATGCCTACCCATTGAGCCTGCGTCCGCTGCCAGGTGAAGACGACGCGGCGCGGGCCGGTTCGATCAAGCGCATCAAGGAACAACTGCGCCAGGTGCCGCACAAGGGCCTGGGCTACGGCGTACTGCGCTACCTGGCGGATGCCGCCGGGCGCGAGCAGATGGCAGCCTTGCCGCAGGCGCGCATCACCTTCAACTACCTGGGCCAGTTCGACCAGCAGTTCGACAGTACAGCCCTGTTCCAGCCCCTGGAGGCCCCAGCCGGGTTGGCGCATGACCTCGATGCGCCGTTGCCCAACTGGTTGAGCGTCGATGGCCAGGTGTATGGCGGTGCTCTGCAATTGCGCTGGACCTTCAGCGCCGAGCGCTACGACCAGCAGACCATCGCGGGTCTGGCTGAGGCCTATCGTCAGGAGCTGCTGGCGCTGGTCGCGCATTGCCTGGCCGATGGCAATGGCAGCTTCACCCCATCAGACTTCCCGCTGGCGCACCTGACTCAGGAGCAGATCGACGCATTGCCGGTCCCGGCCGCGCAGATCGAGGACGTTTACCCGCTGACGCCGATGCAGGAAGGCATGCTGCTGCACACCCTGCTGGAGCCGGGCACTGGCCTCTACTACATGCAGGACCGCTACCGTATCAACAGCGCCCTCGACCCTGAGCGTTTCGCCCAGGCCTGGCAGGCGGTGGTGGCGCGCCACGAAGCGTTGCGCGCCTCGTTCAGTTGGAACAGCGGCGAGGCGATGCTGCAGATCATCCACAAGCCAGGCAACCTGGCGGTGGACTACCAGGACTGGCGCGGCCTGGCTGAGGATGCCCAGGAGCAGCGCCTGCAGGCTCTGCACAAGCAGGAGCGCGAGGCCGGCTTTGCCCTGCTCAGCGAGGCACCGTTCCACCTGCGCCTGGTGCGCGTGGCCGATGAACGCTACTGGTTCATGATGAGCAACCACCACATCCTTATCGATGCCTGGTGCCGCTCGCTGTTGATGAACGACTTCTTCGAGGTCTACCAGGCCCTTGGCGAAGGCCGTCAGGCCCAACTGCCGGTGCCGCCGCGTTACCGCGATTACATCGGTTGGCTGCAACGCCAGGGCCTGGACGACGCACGCGCCTGGTGGCAGGCCAACCTGGCCGGCTTCGAACGTGCTACAGCCATCCCTAGCGACCGCCCGCTGCGCCATGATCACGCCGGTAGCGGCATGGTCGTCGGCGACTGCTACACCCGCCTGGAGGTGAGTGATGGTGTGCGTCTGCGCGAACTGGCCCAGGCTCATCAGCTCACCGTCAACACCTTCGCCCAGGCGGCCTGGGCCCTGGTGTTGGCGCGTCACAGCGGCGACCGCGATGTGGCCTTTGGCGTGACCGTGGCCGGTCGCCCGGTGAGCATGCCGCAGATGCAACGCACCGTCGGCCTGTTCATCAACAGCGTGGCCCTGCGCGTGCAGTTGCCCATCGCTGGTGAGCGTTGCAGCGTACGCCAGTGGCTGCAGGGCCTGCTGCAAAGCAACATGGAACTGCGCGAGTACGAATACCTGCCGCTGGTGGCGATCCAGGCGTGCAGCGAGTTGCCCAAGGGCCAGCCGCTGTTCGACAGCCTGTTCGTGTTCGAGAATGCGCCGGTTGAAACCGCCGTGCTCGATCACGCCCAGCACCTGAACGCCAGCTCCGACTCGGGCCGTACCCACACCAACTTCCCGCTGACGGCGGTGTGTTACCCGGGTGATGACCTGGGCCTGCACCTGTCGTTCGACCAGCGTTACTTCGACTACCCGACCGTCGAGCGTCTGCTGGCCGAATTCAAGCGCCTGCTGCTGGCGCTGGTACAAGGTTTTGAAGGGGCGGTGAGCGAGCTACCGTTGCTGAGCGCCCAAGAGCAAGGCTTCCTGCTGGAGGACTGCAACCGGACCGAGCGGGTTTATCCGCTGGAACAAAGCTACATCGCGCAGTTCGAAGCGCAGGTCGTGGCGCATCCGCAGCGTACCGTGGCCTGCTGCCTGGAGGCGTCCTACGATTACGCCGGGCTGAACCTGGCGGCCAACCGCCTGGGCCATGCGCTGGTGGCTGCCGGGGTCTGCGTGGACCAGCCAGTGGCACTGCTTGCCGAGCGTGGGTTGCCGCTGCTGGGCATGATTGTCGGCAGCTTCAAGGCCGGGGCCGGCTACCTGCCGCTGGACCCGGGCCTGCCGGCGGCGCGCCTGCAAAGCATCATCCAGCTCAGCCGTACGCCAGTGCTGGTGTGCAGCGCGGCCTGCGCCGAGCAGGGGCGGCAGTTGCTCGGTGAGCTGGAGACTGCGCTGCGGCCGCGACTGCTGGTCTGGGAAGACATCCAGGCCAACCCGATCGCAAGCCACAATCCGGGTATCCACAGTGGCCCGGACAACCTCGCCTACGTGATCTACACCTCAGGCTCGACCGGCCTGCCGAAAGGGGTGATGGTCGAGCAGCGTGGCATGCTCAACAACCAGCTGAGCAAGGTGCCGTACCTGGCCCTGAGCGAGCAGGACGTGATTGCCCAGACCGCCTCGCAAAGCTTCGACATCTCGGTCTGGCAGTTCCTGGCTGCGCCGCTGTTCGGCGCCAAGGTAGAGATCGTGCCTAACGCCATCGCCCATGACCCGCAGGGCCTGCTGGCGCATGTGCAAACTACCGGCATCACCGTGCTGGAGAGCGTGCCGTCGCTGATCCAGGGCATGCTGGCCAGCGACCACCAGGCCCTCGACGGCCTGCGCTGGATGCTGCCGACCGGCGAGGCCATGCCACCGGAGCTGGCGGCGCAGTGGCTGCAGCGCTACCCGCAGATCGGCCTGGTCAATGCCTATGGGCCGGCGGAGTGCTCGGATGACGTGGCGTTCTTCCGCGTCGATGCCGCCTCGACCCAAGGCAGCTACCTGCCCATCGGCACGCCAACCGATAACAACCGCCTGTACCTGTTCGGCGAGGACCAGGCACTGGTGCCGCTGGGTGCGGTGGGCGAGTTGTGCGTGGCTGGTACGGGTGTAGGCCGTGGCTACGTCGGTGACCCGGTGCGCACGGCACTGGCGTTCATCCCTCACCCTTACGGGGCGCCGGGCGAACGCCTGTACCGCACTGGCGACCTGGCGCGGCAACGCCCGGACGGTGTGCTGGAGTACGTCGGGCGCATCGACCATCAGGTGAAGATTCGCGGCTATCGCATCGAGCTGGGCGAGATCGAGGCCCGGCTGCATGAGCAGGCGGAAATTCGCGATGCTGCCGTGGCGGTGCAGGAGGGCGTGAACGGCAAGCATCTGGTTGGCTACCTGGTGGCGCACCAGGGCGTCAGTGCCGATGCCGCGTTGCTGGAGCAGGTCAAGCAACGACTGCGTGCCGAGTTGCCGGAGTACATGGTGCCGTTGCATTGGGGCTGGTTCGACAGCTTGCCGCACAACGCCAACGGCAAGCTCGACCGCAAGGCCCTGCCAGCCATCGACATCGGCGGCCAATACAGTCAGGCCTATCAGGCGCCACGCAACGAATTGGAGGACGTGTTGGCGGGTATCTGGGCCGATGTGCTCAAAGCCGAGCGGGTGGGGGTGCACGACAACTTCTTCGAGCTGGGCGGGCATTCGCTGTTGGCCACGCAGATCGCTTCGCGGGTGCAGAAGCAGCTACAGCTGAACGTGCCGCTGCGGGCGATGTTCGAGTGCAGCACGGTGGAGGCGTTGGCCGAGTATGTACAGGGGCTGCAGGGCAGTGCGCTGGATGATGACAAGGTCGATCGGCTCAGTGACCTGATGGCGGAGCTGGAGGGGCTGTGATGGGCAGGGGCGCTTGGCGCCCCTTTCAATGGCCACGGTACCTAGACCGAAGCATTGATAAAGGCTTCATCCAGCGATTTGGCATGGTGGCGTTCCATGAACTGTCCACCACTGTCAAACGCTTCCAGTCGTTTGTTTGCGAGCATATAAAAGCGCTGGCAGTTTTTCGTGATTTCCTCTGTGTAATGAGAAGATATCAGCACGCTCGCACCTTCCGCGCACGCGCTTTTAATACCGAGCCATATATAGTGTCGAAATTCAGGGTCTACGCCAGCCGTTGGCTCGTCAAGAATGATCAAGTCACTGTTTAAAAGTAGCAAGGTCAGCGTGAAATAGCTGCGAATTTCACCGTAGCTGCAATTGGCGGCTTTTTTTTTGGCGATTTCCGCATATCGCCTGGACAGTGACGGGGACCATTTGGCTAGTTTCGAGAGAATCTCTGTGTGATCTGGGGAAACGTTGGGGGTCAGGCTGGTGATAAGCTTGCCCGCTTCGTTCATGCGGAGCAATGGGGGCGGTGTAAGGATTTGCGTCAAATAGGCCTGACGCCTGGATAAATTGGAAATAGCACCCTTTGTCGGCTTCTTTATTTTACAGATGAGGTCGAAAAGGGTTGTCTTTCCTGCTCCGTTGTTGCCCAGAATACCGACCAGTTCCCCTGCTTTTATAGTGAGTTCAATGTCGTTCAGCAGCGGGTTTCCGCTGTATCCGAAGTGAAGGTTGTTTATAGTTAAAATGTCCATCAGTATCGGCTCCATATGGGTTGAATTCTGAAATACCTTCCAGTCAGGTATGTCGAGGCTGCAGAGGCCGAAAGTGCAATCAGGAAACTGTTGAGAAGGGGCATTTCGCCATGGAAGATCTGCGCGCTTAAAAAGAGCGGGTTGATCAGCGTTAGCGCCTGCGAAGCATCGTGCCCCATTGTGGCGCCGTTGTATCCGGAGACCAGCATGAGAAATGACATGAGCGAAAAAAGGGTGCTGGCCGTGCTGAATTTTATCGGCAGCGCAGCGATCCCCAGGCCGATACAGGTGAACATGAGGTAACTGGTGTAAAAGCATGCCATCAGATAGAGGAATTCAGGGAGTGAGTACTGACCTCGCAAGGGTTTGGTCAAGAGGTAAAATAGTGTGGCGTAAAGTGTGCTCAATAATAAATAGCTGAGTGTATGGGCCGTCAGGAATAGCTTGATTGCGCCGTGTTGGTAGATGAAGGACCGCGTGAAGCCACTTTCCCTTCTGCCGATAAGGTAGAAGCTGAATCCAAAGAACGCGAGGGTGGCAGAGATGTATGAGTAGAACCAGGCGGCTGAAGCGGTATAGGTTGAGGTTGCATGTGTTGGGTTGGTGATGATGTAGAGTATGCAAGGGGCCAGCGCTGACCAAAGAAGCGATGTGGGCTCCCTCAAGTGCTCAGTGGTCAAGATTCTTGTGATACTTGTGATTTTTTTTGCGCTGCGGATAAAGTGGTTTGGGTTCATGGGTGGACCATTTTGGTGTCATGGTTGCGTGTTATTTGATTTTGCAGTGAGTGTCGAAGCCAATGCCACGAGGTTAATGCCATATTGATTTTTCATGAGTGCCTCCTGGTTTTTGGTTTGTCTGAAATGTACGGGTATGGAGGTTTAGGCGTTCGGCTGTTTCAAGTCAATCTTTCGGTGGGGTGGCGTGGCTGGAAGTGATATTGGAATGTTTGGTTTAAAGCTATTTTTGTGGGAAAGTTCTTCAGAAGGGTCTTACTTAAGTCTGATAATGTTTTTTGGGGTTTATTTTTTCTTCTAGTTGTGTGAGAAATTTCGGTTTTTGATGCTCGAATACTCTGTCGTGAACGTCCGAGTGTTCTTTGTTGTGCGTGTGTGTGGGATTTGAATAAGGGAAGCAAGCAGACGATGTTTAGCGAAGGGGCGTGCCGAATAATTGTTTCTGGGTATGTTGAGTGGCAGGTTTAAATCTGCGCGGGGTAGATTTGCCGGGCCTGGAGATCTACTGCTTGCGAAAGAACGGCCTGCGTCCAATCACCAATGTGTGTCCACTCCCGATCAGCGTAGGAGCGGGTTTACCCGCGAATACAATGGCGGCGGCAACGGTGAACGGCTGGTGGAAATTGGCCAGCAGGTCCGGCCCTTTCGCGGGTAAACCCGCTCCTACACTTGACCGCGCAGGCCTTGCGATCACAATCCAGCCGTTAGCGCGAGCCCCGTAGGAGCGGATTCACCCGCGAACACCGGCGTAGCCGGTGCCATGCCCCGCGTCATCTGCTTCGCGGCGCTCTATCTGTGCCCCACCACATGCACTAGCGCTTGCCCAGAATCTTCCCAAGCATCTCAGGCCGTGGTGCCCCTTGCTGGCTTTGCAGGTTGCCTTGCTCATCCTGATAGAAAATGGCCGGGGTCGCCTGCAACCCCATCTCTTCCATCAACGCCATGTTCGCCGCCAGCTTCTGTTGCACAGCCTCTGGCACCTGCTCGAGTGCCTTCAGCGTGCTGGCCTTGCCGGCCTTTTCATGCTGCTGCAGGGCCTTGGCCGGATCTTTCGCTGCCAGCAGCGCCGCCGACTTGCCCGGGCTGTCCTCACGGATGATGCCGACCATGATATGGCGCAACTGCACCTTGCCCGACTCCACCCACGGCCGCGCCTGTTCCCAGAACATGTTGCAGTATGGGCAGTTCGGGTCGCTGAACAGGTATACCTTGCGCGGCGCGTCGGCCTTGCCGTCGGCGATCCACGCGGTTTTTTCCATTTTCGCCCAGATTTCCTTGCTCATCGGCGCGTATACAAGCTTCTGCAGTGGCTCGGCGCTAAGGTCCTTGCCCTGTTCGTCGAACAGGCTGCCGACCAGTACGTGCTTGCCGTCAGGGGTCAGGTACAGGGCCAGGGCGTTGTTCTGGTACTCGGCGGCATAACCGCGCAGGCCGTTGGGCGCATCGAAGCTGCCCTTGATCACGGCGCCTTTGGCTTGCAGTTGCTGAACCGCCTTGGGCAGTTCTTCGGCCTGCAGGGCAGGGGTGGCCAGCAGGGCCAGGGACAGGGGCAGCAGTGCAGTCAATCGCATGTCAGTTTCCTTGTGCGGCAGGGGCGGGCGCCAGGGCCCGTTCGAAGGGTTCCAGAGCGTGGCGCAGGCTGGCCCGGGACAGCTCGCCCAGGTGGCTGCCGATCAGCCGCCCGTTGGCGTCGTAGAACAGGGTGGTGGGCAGGGCCATGGAGCCGACACGCTGGGCCAGCAGGCCGGTGCCGTCGAATAGCACGTGGGTCAGGCTCAGGCCGGTGGTGGCGAGGAAGGTGCTGACGTTTTCCGGGGTCTCGCCCTGGTTGACGAACAGGAAGGTCACGTGCGGGTAATCGCTTTGTGCCTGTTGCAGCACGGGCATCTCACGCCGACACGGTGGACACCAGGTGGCCCAGATATTGATGACCAGCGGCTTGCCGCGGTAGCTGTGCAATGCCACGGACTGGCCGCCGGCGTTGCGCAGGCTCAGTTCGGGCAACTCGGTGCCTTTGCTGTACAGGTGGCCGCCGAGGCTGGCCAGGCCCCAGAACAGTGCGCCGCTGAACAGCGCCCAGCCTAGCGGGCGACGCAGGCCGGGGTGGCGCCAGCCCTGCCACAGGGCACCTGCCACGATGCCGGCAAGGCCCGGCCAGAACAGGAAGCCGCCATCACGGATGTCGATGATTTGCAGTGGTTCGTCCTGGTACATCGTCCAGTAGGCCAGCACGAAACCGGCGCGGGCACACAGCAGGCCGATCAGGAACAGGTTGAACAGCGCCGATTCCGGGCTCTCGCCGCCACGTCGGGCGACCCACCAGCCGACCACGCTTGCGATCACCAGGGCGGTGAGCATCAGCAGGTGGTTGAGGGCCATGGTCAGTGGCCCGAGTGTTACGGTCAGCATCAGCCTTGGCTCCTGGTCTGGACCCAGTGTTGCTGGAACGCTGCTGCATCCACCTCACCGGTGATGCGCCGCGCGCGGCGTTCTTCGCCTTCCGGGCCGATCCAGATGATGCTGGGCGGGCCGGGTACCTGGTAGCGCTGTAGCAGGGCTTTGCTGGCTGGGCTGTCGGCGGTCACGTCCAGGCGCAGCAGGTGCACGCCGGCCAGGCCGGTCTGCACGTCGCTGCGGGCGAACACCTGTTTTTCCATGACTTTGCACGACACGCACCAGTCGGCATAGTAGTCGAGCATCACCCACTGGCCGCGGGCTTTGGCCGCGTCCAGCTCACGTTGCAGGTCCTCGGGGCGGCTGACGGTGACGAAGCTGTCCTCGGCATGCTGGCCAGCGGCCGCTGTGCTGCCACCCCCGGCGAACGGGCGTAGTGGCTGCCAGAGGTCGTCGCCGCCTGCTGCCGCACCGACCAGCAACAGGCCGCCCCACAGGGCGCCGAGCAACGGCACTGCACGCAACGCCGGCAGGCGCTGCAGGGCTGGCCAGGCGGCCCAGGCCAGGGCGATCAGCCAGGCGCCGCTCAGTGCCAGCAGCAAGGTAGCAGGCAGCAGGCTGCGCACGGTGTACAGTGCCATGGCCAGGAACACGAAACCGAACACACCCTTGACCCGGTTCATCCACGCACCCGGGCGCGGCAGGTAACGGTTGCCCAGGGTTACCAGCAACAGCAGCGGCACGCCCATGCCCAGGCCGAGGCTGAACAGCACCAGCGCGCCTTGCAGTACGTCACCGCTTTGCGCGATGTACAGCAGCGCACCGGCCAACGGCGCAGTCATGCACGGGCCGAGCAACAGGCCGGACAACGCCCCGAGCAATGCCGCGCCATACAGGTTGCCGCCACGGGTACCTTGCCCGGCGCGGTCCAGGCGGTCGCGCAGGGCGGCAGGCAGTTGCAGTTCGAAGGCGCCGAACATCGGCAGTGCCAGCAGCACGAACAGCCCCGCCAGGCTGCCCAGCAGCCAGGGTTGCTGCAGCCAGGCCTGCAGGCTGGCACCCAGCAGGGCAGCAACCACCCCGAGCCCGGCGTACACCAGGGCCATGCTCAGCACATAGACCCCGGCCAGCAGCCAGCCGCGCCGGGCACTGGCGCCATTGCCCAGCACCAGCCCGGCAAGGATCGGCAGCATCGGCAGCGAGCAGGGGGTGAAGGCCAGCAGCAGCCCAAGGCCGAAGAACGCCAGCAGGCTCCAGGCCAGGTGGCCTTGCTGAAGGCCGCTGGCCAGGGCCTGGTCGCTGGCTTGCTCGGCGGCGGGCGTTACGCTGCCACCCAAGTCGATCGAGGTGGTTTGCGGCGGGTAGCACAGGCCGGCATCGGCGCAGCCCTGCCAGCCCAGGCGCAATTGGCCCTGGGCAGTGGCCGGCAGCAGCAGTTCGAGCTGGTCACGGTACACCGCGCTGTCACCGAAGAACTCGTCATGGTGGTTGAGCGCTGGCGGCAGCTGCGGGTGTTGCTCTGCAGGCAGGCCGTCGAACTTCAGGCGCTTCTGGTACAGGTAGTAGCCCGGCTTGATCTGGAAGTACAGGCGCATCTGGCCGTCGGCCTGGCGGTCGTGGGTGAGCACGAAGGCTTGGTCAACCGGCAGGAAGTCTGGTTTCACATCGAACGGGTTGGCTTGCAACGGGCCGGCCAGTAGGAGTGTGAGGAAGAGCAGGAGAACGCGCATGTCTTCGCCTTGGCAGATCTGGGAATGGGGCCATGCTGGCTGGGGTCGATTAAATGAAGGTTAACGCGGGTGTTGGGGTTGGGGGGGGCAGGAGTATTAAGAGTTTGTTCTGGATTTGCAGGGTCTTCGTTGCTGGATTTTCGAGGGGGCGGCGTTGGAGTTTTGAGGTGTTTGCCGGGAGATTTTCAGCGCCTGTGAGATCGAGCGCCGCCCGCGCGGCGCTTCGCGGGTAAACCCGCTCCTACGTTTGTTTCGGGC
>NZ_JBICKE010000087.1:0-37925 GCF_043103865.1 Pseudomonas sp. yb_5 | reverse complement strand
TGGTCACTCTGCCGCCCCTCCACCCACCTTGGCCCTTCCTGGGTATTCTCCTTCTTCCAGAACGGCGCCCGGGTCTTCAGGTAGTCCATGATGAAGTTGCAGGCATCGAACGCCGCCTGCCGATGGGCACTGGCCACCCCCACGAACACAATCGGTTCGCCCGGTTCCAGCGCACCGATGCGGTGCAGCACCTCCACCTTCAATAGCGGCCAACGCTGCTCGGCCTCGACCACGATCTTGGCCAGGGCCTTTTCGGTCATGCCCGGATAGTGTTCGAGGAACATCCCCGCCACTTCGCGGCCATCGTTGAAATCCCGCACATAGCCGACAAAACCGACCACCGCGCCCACGCCCACATTGGCCGCATGCATGGCATTGGTCTCGGCCCCGGGGTTGAACGCGCCTTCCTGTACTCGCACAGCCATGTTCAGCCTCCGGTCACCGGCGGGAAGAACGCCACTTCATCGCCCTCTTCCAGCGGTTCATCGAGCTTGCACAGCTCTTCGTTGCGCGCGCACATCAGGTTCTGCTCGGCCAGCACTTCGTACTGCCCGCCCTTGGCTACCAAGGCCTGGCGCACATCATCAAGCACCTTGAACGCCCCCTCCACCCGCTCGGCATCCACGCCCAACAGTTCGCGGTAACGGGCGAAGTACATCACCTTGACCTTCATCACGCCTCCACCTTGTAATGGCCACTCTTGCCACCGAGTTTTTCCAGCAGGCGCACCTGCTCGATGACCATACCTTTATCCACAGCCTTGCACATGTCATAGATCGTCAGCGCGGCCACACTGGCGGCGGTCAGCGCCTCCATCTCCACGCCGGTCTGCCCGGCCAGCTTGCAGCGGGCGACGATGCGCACCGCATCCTGCCCCTCAGCGCTGAGCTCGACCTTGACGCTGGTGAGCATCAGCGGGTGGCACAGCGGAATCAGGTCGCTGGTTTTTTTCGCCGCCTGTATCCCGGCAATGCGCGCCACGGCGAACACGTCACCCTTGGGGTGTTCACCGTCGACGATCATCTGCAAGGTCTGCGGCAACATGCGCACCCGCGCCTCGGCGGTAGCCTCGCGCTCGGTCACGGCCTTTTCAGTGACGTCGACCATGTTGGCCCGCCCCTGGGAATCAAGATGTGTCAGCACTGCTTTGCTCCTGTGAAGGGAGTTCGCAGTGTAAACCTGTGGGTCAGGTTTGAGCAGAGGTATGTGTCGCCAGGTTTGGCCTCTTCGCGGGCACGCCCGCTCCCACAGGCGCTCCACGATCTCGATTCAAGTGGACATCCTGTGAGCAGGCGTGCCCGTGAAGAGGCCGGGCAGTAATCTGCCCGGCTACAGGGTTTACAAATGCGACTCGGCGTACTCGGCCAGCACCGAGCGAGGCACGCCCTGCAGGGTGATGTGCACGCCATTTGGGAAGTCCTTGAAGCGCTCGGTCAGGTAGGTCAGGCCCGAGCTGGTCGCGGACAGGTAGGGGGTGTCGATCTGCGCCAGGTTACCCAGGCAGACCACTTTGGAGCCGGAGCCGGCACGGGTAATGATGGTTTTCATCTGGTGCGGCGTCAGGTTCTGGCACTCGTCAATCAGGATCAGGCTCTGCTGGAAGCTACGGCCACGGATGTAGTTCAGCGACTTGAACTGCAGCGGCACGCGCTCGAGGATGTATTCGACGCTGCCATGGGTGCTTTCGTCATCCATGTGCAAAGCTTCGAGGTTGTCGGTGATGGCGCCCAGCCACGGCTCCATCTTCTCTGCTTCGGTGCCCGGCAGGAAGCCAATCTCCTGGTCCAGCCCCTGCACGCTGCGGGTGGCGATGATGCGCCGGTAGCGCTTGCTGACCATGGTTTGCTCGATGGCCGCAGCCAGCGCCAGGATGGTTTTACCGGAGCCGGCGGCGCCGGTCAGGTTCACCAGGTGGATATCCGGGTCCAGCAGGGCGAACAGTGCCAGGCTTTGGTGAATGTCGCGTGGTTTCAGGCCCCAGGCTTCCTGGTGCAGCAACGGTTCCTGGTGCAGGTCGAGCAGTAGCAGTTCGTCGTCACGGATGCCCTTGATCCATCCGACGAAGCCCTGCTCATCGATGATGAACTCGTTGACGTGCACGGCTGGCAGGTTGTCGATCATCTGCACCCGATGCCAGGTGCGGCCGCGCTCCTGACGGGTATCGACCTTGCTCACGCGGTCCCAGAACGAGCCGGTGACCGAATGGTAGCCCTTGGACAGCAGGGACACGTCATCGACCAGTTGGTCGGTGCTGTAGTCCTCAGCCGCTATACCGCAAGCGCGCGCCTTCAGGCGCATGTTGATGTCTTTGGTGACCAGCACGACATCCAGGTCGGTGCGCCGGGCCCGAACTTCGAGCAACTGGTTGATGATGATGTTGTCGTTGAGGTTTTCCGGCAGCAGCTTGATCGGCTCGTTGCGCGGGGTCATCAGGATGGACAGGAAGCCCTTGGGCCCGCTCTTGTTGCGCTGGATCGGCACGCCCTGCTCGACATCGCTGGGCGAAGCGTCACCAAGGGTCTGGTCTATCAGGCGGATGGCCTGGCGGCATTCGGCGGCGATGCTCTGTTTGCCGGTCTTGAGCTTGTCGAGTTCCTCCAGCACCGTCATCGGGATGGCGACATGGTGCTCCTCGAAGTTCAGTAACGCGTTAGGGTCGTGAATCAGGACGTTGGTATCGAGCACATACAGGATTGGCTTGCTGGAGGAAGGGTTGCGTCCTTGGTCATCCATACTCGGTCACCTTATGTCGAAGCCACACGGCGTGGTCTGTTACGCCGCAGAGTGACTGCCGCTGTCCCCGTATCCGCGTTGTTACGGGCGGGAAGCGAACCTGGCCAGGTGAGCCCGGATGACGCCACCTGTGCTGCAGGAATCGGCTGTCTGGTTTCTTCATACCGCAAAAACCATGACCGAAAAAAGCACTTTTACGTATTTTTGAAGTTTATTTTTCCGATTGACGAAGAGGCCTTGGCGCCAGCGTCAGAGGGGACTACGCTCAAAAGTCATACCCTCTATTCGCGGTATCCGTATTCCCGGCAATCTTCCCAGCCGATACCGCTTTGCGCGGTATTGCGCAGCAGCCATTCCACGGCCGGCTGCGCCTTGGGAAGGCTGTCATGAAACTGGATCACGCCCTTGCGCCACAACAGCATCAGGGTCAATACGCGCTGTGCGGACGCCTCGGCGCTCAATGCACCGTCATCCTGCGCATCGATGTCCCACAACGATACCCGCAACTGCTGGCGGGCCATGAACGCCTCGCCGTCAGCCCGGCGCTGGCCATAAGGTGGGCTGAACAGCGGTACATACTGCTCGGGCAGATCAGCCTGCACCCGCGCCTGGCTGCGCCGCAGCGAATCCTGCCAGTCGGTCCACTGCGCATGGGAGCGGTATTCCCACCCCTGGATGCCCACGCACTGCCCGCCATAGAGCTGGCGCAAGGCGTGTACCGAGGCGCCATCACGACGTTGCTGCAAACGGTTACCGAGCGTGAAGAACGTGCCTTCGAGCTTTTGCCGGCGCAGGTAATCAGTGAGTAGATCCGTACTGCCCCCCTCGGGGCCGGGCCCGCCGACAAAGGTCAGCAGGAACATGCGGTCGTTCAGTTCGTCACCCTTGCGCTCGCGCGAAGACAACCGCTCAATTTCACTGCTGGTCTGCGGCAGCAACGCCGCCTTGCGCAGTTGCTCGTCCAGGTAGCGTACATGGAACTGGTGGCTCGGCTCGATCCAGCCGGTATAGAACGCACCAACGTCAGCTGCGAACGTCACCGCTTGTGTGCGCAAGTCCGCCATGGACGTAATCGGGTAGCAAAATGATGCATCCTGCTCACAACTGCGCTGAGCCTGTTGATAACCCTCCCACAACCGCTGCCACATGCGCGCCCGAACCTGGCGCACCTTCTGCAGGTTGATCTGCCGCAGCCCCAGCCGGGCCGCCAGGGTCGCGTCATCCAGCAACTCGCTTTCGTGCAGTACTTGGGCGAACGAAAGGATTTCTGCCCGGGAGGCCACATCGAATAGCGCCGGGCTGTCCAGTTGTTCGGGCCACAGGCTGCGGTCCAGGCTGACCTGCGATGATGGGGCGGCTTGCACGGCCAGGCTCAGCAGGCAGGCCAGCAAAGCAGAAGCAATGCGCACAGTGGAAGGCTCCGCAACGGCAAAACGCGAACTATAGCGCCTGCACCGACCATGGTCTGTGACTATCGTCGCCATAGTTTGGACTTGCACCGCCCACCCCGTAGAATCCTCGGCCAACGATGCCAGGAGCCGACCCGATGCTGACGGTGATTTCCCCCGCCAAGACCCTCGACTACGACACCCCGCCAGTGACCGAGCGTTTCACCCTGCCCCAGTACCTGGATGAATCCCAGGCACTGATCCAGCAGTTGCGCGAACTGTCGCCGGCGCAGATCAGCGAGCTGATGCACCTGTCCGACAAGCTCGCCGGCCTGAATGCTGCGCGCTTTGGCAGCTGGACCCCAGACTTCACCCCGGCCAATGCCAAGCAGGCGCTGCTGGCGTTCAAGGGTGACGTGTACACCGGCCTCGATGCCGAGAGCCTGAGTGAAGACGACTTCAGCTACGCTCAGGACCACCTGCGCATGCTCTCGGGCCTTTATGGCCTGCTGCGCCCGCTCGACCTGATGCAGCCCTACCGCCTGGAGATGGGCACCAAGCTGGCCAACGCCCGCGGCAAGGACCTGTACGCCTTCTGGGGCACGCGCATCAGCGAATGGCTGAACCAGGCCCTGACCGATCAAGGCGATGACGTGCTGTTGAACCTGGCCAGTAACGAGTATTTCAGTGCAGTGAAACGCAGTGCCCTGAAGGCCCGGGTGATCAACGTCGACTTCAAGGACCAGAAAAACGGCCAGTACAAGATCATCAGCTTCTACGCCAAGAAGGCCCGCGGCATGATGAGCCGCTTCGTCATCCAGCAGCGCATCAGCGCCCCGGAACAGCTCAAGCAGTTCGATGCTCAGGGTTACTACTACAGTGCCGAGCAGTCCAAGCCGGACCATTTGGTGTTCCTGCGCGATCACCCCGCGGAGTGAGCCTGTCACGTCCTCTTCGCGGCTAAAGCCGCGAAGAGGCCAGCCGCCGTGATCCCCCCTGCCCTGCAACAGGGCACGCAGCAAACCGCCATCGCGCCATCAATCCGACGCCAAAAATCCAGCACCCTTGCCTTTATCGCCAAACGCCATAAGACCGTTCATACCTTTTTTGACGAAATCTGAAAAAAATTTTCAGATGCTGGCATAAAAATATCTAGCAACAGTTACGCCCTTGATACACGGGGGTGAAGCACCTGCGTGCTATCAATTTGAAACTGTCCGCAACTGAATAAATATTTAGAAATCTTTCATTCGAGCGAAACTGGCTCAGGAACTTCTGCCAAAGCCAATCGCTCATAGTGCCGTAACGATTTTCCTGCCTACGGGCTGTGAGAGATGACTTACAGATGACAGCGGCGGGTATCCACTGCCCGCTATGAGAAATTCGACAGGTATTACGGAAACCCCCGAAGACCTTGTCCATGCAGGAGAGACGCGCCCCTTACAAATCGTCCTAGTGGTTGATTTCAAAGGATTTATTCACTTGAAAAAACAAGCACAGCAACGCGCCAAGTAGCGCATTGCAATAAAGACGGCTGCATTTCAGGGCACGTTTTTTAATATATGGCTATTGAGTGCCAACTTTGAGTGCATAACTTTTTGCGCTCCGGATTTATTTTGCCTGCGCTCGGCGAAGTGTGCATTCGCCATGGATCCGTGCGCCCGAAAACTGTTGTTAATCAACCCAGCCCGGCTCTCTGCGGAGGTGTCGGCGTGATAAACACATGAGGTGATAGCGATGCGTATCAGCATCTTTGGTTTGGGTTATGTGGGTGCAGTCTGTGCAGGCTGCCTGACGGCGCGTGGCCATGAAGTGATCGGTGTGGACGTGTCCAGCACCAAGATCGACCTGATCAACCAGGGCAAGTCGCCCATCGTCGAACCTGGCCTGGAAGCACTCCTGCAACAGGGCATCGCCAATGGCCGCCTGCGCGGTACTACCGACTTCGCCGAAGCCATCCGCGCCAGCGACGTGTCGATGATCTGCGTGGGTACCCCCAGCAAGAAAAACGGCGACCTGGGCCTGGAGTACATCGAGTCGGTGTGCCGCGAAATCGGCTACGTGCTGCGTGACACCACCCGCCGTCACACCATCGTGGTGCGCAGCACCGTGCTGCCTGGCACCGTCAAGAACGTGGTCATCCCGATCCTGGAAGATTGCTCGGGCAAGAAGGCCGGCGTCGACTTCGGTGTGGCGGTCAACCCGGAATTCCTGCGTGAAAGCACCGCGATCAAGGACTACGACCAGCCACCGATGACGGTCATCGGCGAACTGGACAGCACCAGCGGTGACATCCTCCAGGCCCTGTACGAAGAACTCGACGCCCCGGTCATCCGCAAGCCGATCGAGGTGGCCGAGATGATCAAGTACACCTGCAACGTATGGCACGCCACCAAGGTCACCTTCGCCAACGAAATCGGCAACATTGCCAAGGCCGTGGGTGTCGATGGCCGTGAAGTGATGGACGTGGTCTGCCAGGACAAGGTCCTCAACCTGTCCCAGTACTACATGCGCCCAGGCTTCGCCTTCGGCGGCTCGTGCCTGCCCAAGGACGTACGCGCCCTCACCTACCGCGCCGCCAGCCTCGATGTCCGTGCACCGCTGCTCGACTCGCTGATGCGCAGCAACGAATCGCAGGTGCAGAACGCTTTCGAGCTGATCGAAGCCCACGACAAGCGCAAGGTCGCCCTGCTGGGCCTGAGCTTCAAAGCCGGCACCGATGACCTGCGCGAAAGCCCGCTGGTGGAACTGGCCGAGCGCCTGATCGGCAAGGGCTACCAGTTGGACATCTACGACGAGAACGTCCAGTACGCCCGCGTCCACGGCGCCAACAAGGACTACATCGAGTCGAAGATCCCGCACGTGTCGTCGCTGCTCAACGCCAACTTGCAGCAGGTGATCGACAACGCCGACATCATCGTCCTCGGCAACCGTGACGAGCAGTTCCGTGCGCTGGCCCTGCAAGCGCCAGCCGGCAAGCAGGTGATTGACCTGGTCGGCTTCATGAACAAACCGACCAGCACCACCCACCGTACCGAAGGCATCTGCTGGTAAGTGCCCGGCCGGGCAGCGACGAGGCACTCGACAAGAGCCGCCCCCTCGCTGCCCACCCTTTCCCGAATTCTCGACGGATGCTGAACATGCAAAGGCTCCAGACAGTGCTGTTGCAGTGCGCCGGGTGGCTGCTCTACATGAGCCTGCTCATGCTGATCGCCCTGGCCCTGCCAGCCGATATCTTCGACTCGCAATCGAAGCACTTCATCTTCCTGGTCGGCGCAGTCGGCATCTGGCGCTACTCCATGGGCGCCACCCATTTCATCCGCGGCATGATCTTCCTCTACGGCGTGTACCCGTACCTGCGCCGCAAGGTGCAGAAAATGGGTAATGCCACCGACCCGTCGCATGTCTACCTGATGGTCACCAGCTTCCGTATCGAAGCGCTGACTACCGCCCAGGTGTACAGCTCGGTGATTCGCGAGGCGATCAACTGCGGCTTCCCCACCACCGTGGTCTGCTCACTGGTGGAAATGTCCGATGAACTGCTGGTGAAGAGCCTGTGGGCCAAGTACAACCCGCCGGCCCACGTGAAGCTGGACATCGTGCGTATCGCCGGTACCGGCAAGCGTGATGGCCTGGCCTACGGCTTCCGCGCCATCTCGCGCATGCTGCCGGACGAGAACGCCGTGGTGGCGGTGATCGACGGTGACACCGTGCTGGCCGACGGCGTGGTGCGCAAGACCGTACCCTGGTTCAAGCTGTTCCCCAATGTGGGCGGCCTGACCACCAATGAATTCTGCGAAGTGCGCGGCGGCTACATCATGAGCGAGTGGCACAAGCTGCGCTTCGCCCAGCGCCACATCAACATGTGCTCGATGGCCCTGTCCAAGCGCGTGCTTACCATGACCGGGCGCATGTCGATGTTCCGCGCCAGCGTGGTGACCAACCCCGAGTTCATCGCCGACGTCGAAAGCGACTCGCTGATGCACTGGCGCCTGGGCCGCTTCAAGTTCCTTACCGGGGACGACAAGTCCAGCTGGTTCAGCCTGATGCGCCTGGGCTACGACACCTTCTACGTGCCGGACGCCGCCATCAACACGGTCGAGCATCCGCCGGAAAAAAGCTTCCTCAAGGCCAGCCGCAAGCTGATGTACCGCTGGTACGGCAACAACCTGCGGCAGAACTCACGGGCACTGGGCCTTGGCCTGCGTCGCCTGGGGCTGTTCACCAGCATCGTGTTGTTCGACCAGCGCGTGTCGATGTGGACCAGCCTGCTGGGCCTGACCGTGGCGGTGATCGCCAGCCTCAAGTTCGGCATGGCCTTCCTGCTGGTGTACCTGCTGTGGATCGGCATCACGCGCCTGATCCTCACCATCATGCTGCTGTGCTCCGGCCACAACGTAGGCCCGGCCTACCCGCTGATTCTCTATTACAACCAGATCATCGGCGCGCTGATGAAGATCTACGTGTTCTTCCGCCTCGACAAGCAGTCGTGGACGCGTCAGCCCACTGCCCTCAAGCGTGACCTCGCCAGCTTTCAACAATGGTTCAACACCTGGTCCTCGCGGACCATGACCTTCTCGGCTGCCAGCATCTTCGTTGCTGTGCTGTTCATGGTCGTGTGAGCCCAACCCGGATCGGATCTAACAGGAACAAACCACCATGAATACCGCCGTGAACGTCAATGTCGTGCATGAGTCCGAAGCCCAGCGCCAACACGCCCGGGTACGCATTCCCGCCAAGCTGCGGTTCCTGGACGCCCAGCGCCAGGTCCACGAAGTCAAGGTCGACGACCTTTCTGCCGGCGGCCTGAGCTTCCACGCCAAGCAACCGCAGTCGGTGGGCGATGTGCTGCGCGGGCGCCTGCAGTTCGTGGTCGACAACCTGGGCCTGTCGATGGACATCGAGTTTCAGGTGCGCTCGTACAACCCGGACAATGGCCGTATCGGTGCGCAGTTCCAGAACCTCGAACCTCGCGACATCGCCACATTGCGGCACATCATCACCAGCCACCTGTCGGGTGAACTGATCAGCATCGGCGACGTACTCAGCACCCTGCAGCGCGACAACTTCACCAAGGCGCGCAAGCAGAAGGACGGTGGGTCGGGCCTGAGCGCCTTCGGCCGCCTCAAGGCAGTCACCGTCACACTGGGCGTGTTCGTGGTCGGCGTTGCCGCCTTCGGCTTCGTCGCCAAGTCGTTGTACGGCATGTATTTCGTCAGCCACGCAGAAGCCGGTGTGGTCGCAGTGCCGACCACCAACATCACCATGCCGCGCGACGGCACCGTGAGCAGCCTGGTCGAAAGCGGCGGGCAGATCGCCAAGGGCGCGCCACTGGCCAGCTTCACCACCAGCATGCTGGACATGCTCAAGGGCAACCTTGAAGACGCGCAGCTGGAGCCGGCGAAGATCGAGGAGCTGTTCGGCAAGCAGCTGTCCGGCACCCTCACCAGCCCCTGCGACTGCGTGGTCGCGCGCCAGTTGGTAGACGACGGCCAGTACGCCGCCAAGGGCCAGCCGATCTTCCAGCTGATCCCACGCACCACCAACCCGATGGTCGAGGCGCGCTTCAGCTACCGCCAGTTCGACGAGGTCAAGCCGGGCACCCGGGTCAACTTCCAGGTGGCCGGCGAAGACGAAGTGCGCACCGGTCAGATCGTCAGCAGCACCAGCCTCAACAGCGAAGACCTGTCCTCCGCCATCCGCGTGCAGATCAAGCCGGACAGCAGCCTGCCCGCCGAACTGGCTGGCCGCCCGGCGTCGGTCAACAGCGACCGTGGCCCATCGTTGAACTGGCTGATCGACAAAGCCGTGGCCCGTGGCCTGTGAGGGACGGACAATGATCTCTGATACCAACACCTATCCTGCGGGAGCGGGCATGCCCGCGAAGAGGCCAGCAGGGACAGCACCGTCGGCCATGCCAATTCGCGGGCTTGCCCGCTCCCACAGGGTCCGCGTGAACCTGGGATTGTGTGCACTGGCCGCCGCCATCACGTTGGCCGGCTGTGCCGGCCTGCCTGACCAGCGCCTGGCCAACGAGGCCCTGAAGCGCGGTGACACCGCGTTGGCCGAACGCAACTACAAGGCGCTGGCCGACCTGGGCTACAGCGAAGCGCAAGTCGGCCTTGCGGACATCAAGGTGGCCACCCGCGACCCCTCGCAAATCAGGGAAGCCGAGGCCACCTATCGCGCTGCGGCCGCCACGTCGCCACGCGCCCAGGCGCGCCTTGGCCGCCTGCTGGTGGCCAAGCCTGACAGCACCCAGGCCGAACGTGAGGAAGCCGAAGCCCTGCTCAAACAGGCCGCGAAGCAGGGCCAAAGCAATATCCTGGTTCCGCTGGCAATGCTCTACCTCAGCTACCCGCAGAGTTTTCCCGAGGTCAACGCACAGCAGCAGATCGACCAGTGGCGCGCCGCCGGCAACCCGGAAGCAGGCATGGCCCAGGTGTTGCTGTACCGCACCCAGGGCACCTACGACCAGCACCTGGGCGAGGTGGAGAAAATCTGCAAGGCCGCGCTGAACACCACCGACATCTGCTACGTCGAACTGGCCACCGTGTACCAGATGCGTGGCCAGGCCGATCAGCAAGCCGCCCTGCTCGGCCAACTGAAATCCGCCTATGCCCGTGGCGCAGTACCGGCCACCCGGGTCGACAGCGTTGCCCGGGTGTTGGCCGATCGCAGCCTCGGCCAGACCGACGAAAAAACCGCCAAGGATCTGCTTGAGCAAGTAGCCCCGGCCAACCCGGCGTCCTGGGTCAGCCTGGCACAGCTGGTATACGACTTCCCCGAACTGGGCGACACCGACCAGTTGATGGCCTACATCGACAAAGGCCGCGAAGCTGAACAGCCACGCGCCGAACTGCTGCTGGGCCGTCTGTACTACGAAGGCAAAACCCTGCCTGCCGACGCTCAAAAAGCCGAGCAGCACCTGCAAGCCGCTGCCCAAGCCGGTGAGATCAGCGCCCATTACTACCTGGGCCAGCTTTACCGCCGCGGCTACCTGGGCAACGTCGAGCCGCAGAAGGCCGTCGACCACCTGCTGGCCTCCGCCCGTGGCGGGCAGAACAGCGCCGATTATGCCCTGGCCCAGCTATTCAGCGAGGGCCATGGCATCCGCCCGCAACCAGGCAATGCCTGGGTGTTTGCCCAGCTGTCGCAGGCCAACCCGACGCCGCAATCAGCGGAACTGCTGCAGAAGCTTGACCAGCAACTGACACCTGATCAGCGCAACCAGGCCCAGCAACTGCTGGACCAGGAAAAGCGTGCACGCGGCAGCATGGCGCAGGGCGCGAATAGCACCCTGGCCCTTGAAGCCCTGCAAGACGACGAAAAAGAAGTAGACGGTGAGGACTCGCTATGACGCTCAACCCCTTCGTGAAAGCCGGTATCGGTCTGAGCTTCGCCCTGCTGTGGTCCTGCCCGACCCTGGCGGAAATGACCGCCGAGAAAAACTTCGGCCTGGACGTGAAAATCACCGGGCAATCGGAAGACGATCGAGACCTGGGCACCCGCTCTGGCGGCGATGTCAACGGCCTGGGCCTGGATCTGCGCCCGTGGGTGTACGGCGAGCGCGGTAACTGGAGCGCCTACGCCATGGGCCAGGCGGTCGCTGCGACCGACACCATCGAAACCGACACCTTGCGCCAGAACGGCGACGGCACCAGCACTGAAACCGGCGACGACAGCCGTCAACCAGACAAAAGCTACCTGGCCATGCGCGAGTTCTGGATCGGCTACAGCGGTCTCACCGCCTACCCCGGCGAGCAACTGCGCTTCGGTCGCCAGCGCCTGCGCAGCGACGATGGCATGTGGCGCGATACCAACATCGAAGCGCTGAACTGGACCTTCGATACCACCCTGCTCAAGGCCGATCTGGGCGTGGCCCAGCGCTTCAGCGAATACCGCACCGACCTCACCGAACTGGCCCCGGAAGACAAGGACCGCACCCACCTCTACGGCAACGTCGCCACCCAGTGGACGCCTGGCCACTGGGTCGGCGTGCGGGCACACCATACGCACGACAACGGCAGCCTGAAGAACCCCGGCGAAACCGTCGACGCCCTGGACAAGACCCGCACCGGCGACCTCACCTGGCTGGGCCTTGAGGCCAACAGCGACGCCTACAACTGGCGCAACGACCATACCGTCAACTATTGGGGCAGCGTCACCTGGCTGACCGGAGACCGCGACACCCTCAGCAGCCAGGCCGTAGGCGACGAGCAGGTTGCCACCGGCAAGCGGAGCGGTGACGTCAATGCCTGGGCAACCGACCTCGGCATCCGCCTGCGCCTGGACCCACAATGGCAGGTCGGCGCGGCCTATGCCCGTGGCAGCGGGGGCGGTGGCGATGACGGTTCCAACAACTTCGAGCAGACCGGCCTGGAGAGCAACCGCTCCAACTTCACCGGCACCCGCTCGCGCGTGCACCGCTTCGGCGAAGCCTTCCGCGGCGAGCTGGGCAACCTGCAGGCCGCCACCCTGTTCGCCTCCTGGCAGTTGCGTGATGACTATGACGCCAGCCTGATCTACCACAAGTTCTGGCGGGTCGACGGCAACCAGAACATTGGCTCCAGTGGCATCAACGCGGTGGTCAACGACAACGGCGTGAATCGCCCGCTGGTCGATGGCGAAAAAGACCTTGGCCAGGAAATGGACGTGGTCGTGACCAAGTACTTCAAGCAAGGCCTGCTGCCGGCTTCGATGAGCCAGGCAATCGACGAGCCGTCAGCCCTGGTGCGCCTGCGTGCCGGTGTATTCAAGCCGGGCGACGCCTACGGCAAGGAAGCGGACTCGTACATGCACCGCGCCTTCGTCGACGTCATCTGGCGCTTCTGAGGCCGTAGGGGACTGACCGTGATGAACCTTCACCCGCACTTACGTCACAGCCTGTTGGCCAGTGCCTTGCTGCTGGCAAGCGGCCTGGCCACTGCCGCAGAGCCCCAGGTGATCGCCAAGGAGCTGCAGCAGGCCAAGACCTATACGGTGGCCAGCGCACCGATCGAACCGCTGCAGATGGACCCGCCAAAGCTGCCCGACCTGACCGGTTTCACGGCCGAGGCGGTGCAGAAGAAAATCGACCGCCGCCACAAGGGCAAGGTCAGCCTGCGCCGTATGTTCCAGGAGGACACCCTCAAGGAGTTCGTCGGCGGCGACAACAAGGCCGCCGAGTGGGTGCAGCGCCAGCACGGCATCCCACAGGCCATCTTCGTCGATGACGGCCATGTCGACCTGACCGAGTTGAGCAAGAAGGTACCCAAACAGTACTTCAGCGAAGTCGAGCCCGGGGTTTACCTGGCACGCCTGCCGATCGTGGTCGGGCAAAAGGGCATCCTCGAGATCGACGGCAAGGTCAAACAGCTGCGCCTGTCCCAGGAGGGCGGCGCATTTCTGGTCAATGACGGCAAGCTGTTCGTAACCGACACCCAGGTGACCGGCTGGCGGGAAAAGGACAACGGCCCGGCGACCTTCCGCTCGCCCAAGGAGTTCCGCCCGTTCCTGCTGTCATGGGGCGGTACCGAGACCTACATCGTCAACACGAAGATGGCCAGCTTCGGCTACGCCAAGTCCAAGTCGTATGGCGTGAGCATCTCGCAGTACACGCCGAACATGGCCAAGCGCATGGGCCGTCCGGAGCCCACCGGCTGGATCATCGGTTCGGAGTTCAGCGACATGTGGTACGGCTTCTACTGCTACGAAACCCAGGACTTCGTGATCAAGGACAGCACCTACCGCGACAACATCGTCTACGGCATCGACCCGCACGACCGTTCGCACCGCCTGATCATCGCCGGCAACACGGTGTACGGCACCAAGAAGAAGCACGGCATCATCGTTTCGCGTGAGGTCAACGACAGCTGGATCATCAACAACAAGAGCTATGACAACAAGCTCTCGGGCGTGGTGATCGACCGTAACAGCGTCAACAACCTGGTGGCCTACAACGAGATCTACCGCAACCACACCGACGGCATCACCCTGTACGAAAGCGGCGACAACCTGATCTGGGGCAACAAGCTGGTCAACAACCGCCGCCACGGCATCCGCGTGCGTAACAGCGTGAACATCCGCCTGTACGAAAACGTCGCCATGGCCAACGGCCTGGTCGGCGTATACGGCCACATCAAGGACCTGTCCGACACCGACCGCGACATCGCCCTCGACCCGTTCGACACCAAGGTGTCGCTGATCGTGGTGGGTGGCGAGCTGTCGGCCAACGGCTCCGGCCCGCTGTCGATCGACTCGCCGCTGTCGGTCGAGCTGTACAAGGTGTCCATGCTCGCCCCGCGCAAGGCCAGCGGCATCAGCCTCAATGGTGTGCTGGGCGAGCGCCAGGACGAAATCCTCGACCTGCTGGTACGCCAGCAGAAGGCTGTGCTGATCGACCCGGTCGAACGCCAGACCGAAATGATCGATTAAGGAAGCCCAGACCATGACTCCACACCTGATGAAACTGCTGGGCCTGTCCGCCGCCCTTCTGGCAATCAGCCAGGGCGTGCGCGCCGAAGACGTCAAGGCCCCGACCTTCAGCGCCGAGCCCTGCTGCCAGTTGTGCCCTGAAGCGCACGATGCCAGCCGCTACACCACCCGCTATCAGCAAAACTTCACCACGCTGGTGCAGGCCCAGGGCGACTGGCTGTTCCGCACCCGCGAAGACCTGCGCACCGAGTTCAACACCACCCCGGCCGGCTACAAACGCCTGCAACAAGTGCACGACGCGTTCAAGAAGCGTGGTGTGGAACTGGTGGTGGTGTACCAGCCGACCCGTGGCCTGGTGAACCGCAACATGCTCAACCCGGCCGAGAAAGCTGCCTTCGACTACCAGAAGGCCCTGGGTAACTACCAGGCCATGCTCAAGCGCTTCGCCAGCATGGGCTACAACGTGCCCGACCTGTCACCACTGACCAACGAGCAACTGGCCGCCGCCGACCAGGGCAAGGATTTCTACTTCCGTGGCGACCAGCACTGGACGCCGTACGGTGCCGAGCGCGCGGCGAAGATCGTGGCCGACACCGTGCACAAGATGCCAGCCTTCGAAGGCATCCCGCGCAAGGAATTCGAGACGAAGAAATCCGGGCGCATGGGCAAGACCGGCACCCTGCACAACGTTGCCGGCCAACTGTGCGGCACCAGCTACGCCGTCCAGTACATGGACCAGTTCGCCACCGAGCCGAAAGGCTCGAGCGGCGGCGACGACCTGTTCGGTGACAGCGGCAACGCGCAGATCACCCTGGTCGGGACCAGCCACAGTGGCAAGAACTACAACTTCTCGGGTTTCCTCGAGCAATACATTGGCGCCGACGTGCTCAACGTCGCCTTCCCAGGCGGTGGCCTGGAAGGCTCGATGATCGAGTACCTGGGCAGCGAGGAATTCCAGAAGAACCCGCCGAAGATCCTCATCTGGGAATTCTCCCCGCTGTACCGCCTGAACCAGGAAACCATCTGGCGGCAAATCCTTGGCCTGCTCGACGACGGCTGCGACGACCGCCCAGCCCTGATGAGCGCCAGCACCACCCTCAAGCCGGGCAAGAACGAGCTGATGGTCAACGGCAAGGGCGGCGTAATCAAAGACCTGATCAACCGCAACCTACAGATGGACGTCAAGTTCGAAGACCCCTCGGTGAAGGTGTTGCAGGCCACCCTCTGGTACCTCAACGGCCGCCACGAGGACATCAAGCTGGAAAAGCCTGAAACCTCCGACACCGACGGCCGCTTCGTCTTCCAGATGCGCGAAGACGAGGACTGGGCCAGCCAGCGCCTGCTGGCGTTCGAGGTACAGGGGCCGGAAAGCGGCACCCAGAAGGTCGAGGCCAAGCTCTGCAAACGCAACAACTTCGCCGTGCCTGCGCAAACCGCGCAGGCCGGCCAGTGAGGCGACCCATGACCATCATCAAGCGTATTTCCAGCCCCGCCCTGCTCGCGTTGGCCTTGTTTGGCGGTGCCGCGCACGCCGCGCTGGTACCGCCGCAGGGTTACTACGAGGGGATCGAAAAGCTCAAGAGCGGCGATGGTAACTTCCGCTGCGAAGCGGCACCCAAGCCATACACCGGCGCACTGCAGTTTCGCAGCAAGTACGAAGGTTCGGACAAGGCACGGGCAACGCTCAACGCTGCCTCGGAAAAAGCCTTCCGCAAGTCGACCGAAGACATCACCACGCTGGAGAAAGGCGTGAGCAAGATGGTCGGCCAGTACATGCGCGACGGCCGCCCGGCGCAACTCGACTGCACCCTGACGTGGCTAAGCACCTGGGCACGCGCCGGTGCATTGCTGTCCACCGACTACAACCATACCGGCAAGTCGATGCGCAAATGGGCGCTGGGCAGCATGAGCGGTTCGTGGCTGCGGCTGAAGTTCTCCAACTCGCAGCCGCTGGCCGCACACCAGGCCGAGGCCGACCTGATCGAAAAATGGCTTACCCGCCTGGCCGAGCAGACTGTGCGTGACTGGAGCGACCTGCCGCTGGAGAAGATCAACAACCACAGCTACTGGGCAGCCTGGTCGGTCATGGCTACCGCCGTTGCCACCGACCGTCGCGACCTCTTCGACTGGGCCGTGAAGGAATACAAGGTGGGCGCCAACCAGGTGGATGACCAGGGCTTCCTGCCCAACGAAATCAAGCGCAAGCAGCGCGCGCTGGCTTATCACAACTACGCCTTGCCGCCGCTGGCGATGATTGCCAGCTTCGCCCAGGCCAATGGCGTCGACCTGCGCGCCGAGAACAACTTCGCCTTGCAGCGCCTGGGTGAAGGCGTGCTGGCCGGCGCCCGCGACCCCAGCCAGTTCAAGGCGCGCGCGGGGAAGAAACAGGACATGACCGACCTCAAGGTCGACAGCAAGTACTCCTGGCTCGAGCCCTGGTGTGCGCTGTACCACTGCGTTGGCGACACGCTTGAGCGCAAGCACGACATGCAGCCGTTCAACAGCTTCCGGCTGGGCGGCGATGTGACCCGGGTCTACGACCCGAGTGCAGAGCGTAAAAAGTAACACCATCCCTGTAGGAGCGGGTTTACCCGCGAAGAGGCCGGGCCTGCCATCTGCGGTGCCTTGTGCCGGCCTCATTCGCGGGTAAACCCGCTCCTACGGGGGACTAGGTATCTCCCACCTTTTGTGGGGGGTTTGGGGGGCGCTTTGCCCTGGATGCTGTGAACAAATTAGGAGAACCGGGATGGTCTTCTCGTCCAACGTGTTCCTGTTCCTGTTCTTGCCGATCTTCCTCGGCCTGTACTACTTGAGCGGGCAACGTTATCGCAACCTGCTGCTGCTGATCGCCAGCTACATCTTCTATGCCTGGTGGCGGGTGGATTTCCTGGCACTGTTCGCCGGGGTCACCCTGTGGAACTACTGGATCGGCCTGAAAGTCGGTGCCGCCGGTGTGCGCACCAAGCCAGCGCAGCGCTGGTTGCTGCTCGGCGTGGGTGTCGACCTGGCGATCCTCGGCTACTTCAAGTACGCCAACTTCGGCGTCGACAGCCTGAACGCGATCATGACTTCGTTTGGCCTGGAGCCATTCATTCTGACCCACGTGCTGCTGCCGATCGGTATCTCGTTCTACATCTTCGAGTCGATCAGCTACATCATCGATGTATACCGCGGCGACACCCCGGCGACCCGCAACCTGATCGACTTCGCAGCGTTCGTGGCGATCTTCCCGCACCTGATCGCAGGCCCCGTGCTGCGCTTCAAGGACCTGGTCGACCAGTTCAACAACCGTACCCACACCCTGGACAAGTTTTCCGAAGGCTGCACCCGTTTCATGCAGGGCTTCATCAAGAAAGTGTTCATCGCCGACACCCTGGCCGTGGTCGCCGATCACTGCTTCGCCCTGCAAAACCCCACCACGGGTGACGCCTGGCTCGGCGCCCTGGCCTACACCGCACAGCTGTACTTCGACTTCAGCGGCTACAGCGACATGGCCATCGGCCTGGGCCTGATGATGGGCTTCCGCTTCATGGAAAACTTCAAGCAGCCCTATATCAGCCAGTCGATCACCGAGTTCTGGCGGCGCTGGCATATCAGCCTGTCGACCTGGCTGCGCGACTATCTGTACATCACCTTGGGCGGTAACCGTAAAGGCACCTTCAATACCTACCGCAACCTGTTCCTGACCATGCTGCTGGGCGGCCTGTGGCACGGTGCAAACTTCACCTACATCATCTGGGGCGCCTGGCACGGCATGTGGCTGGCCATCGAGCGCGCGCTGGGCCTCGACACCAACCCGCAGCGCTTCAACCCGGTGAAGTGGGCCTTCACCTTCCTGCTGGTGGTGGTCGGCTGGGTGATCTTCCGCGCCGAAAACCTGCATGTGGCCGCCCGTATGTACGGCGCCATGTTCAGCTTCGGCGACTGGCAGCTGTCGGAGCTCAACCGCGCCCAGCTCACCGGTCTGCAGGTGGCCACCCTGGTCATCGCCTACCTCACCCTGGCGTTCTTCGGCCTGCGCGACTTCTACCGCAATGCCAGGCCGACGCCCAAGGCGACCCCGGTGCAGGTCAACGCTGACGGCTCGATCGGCCTGGACTGGACCCGGGTGACGACCCGCGCACTGATCCTGCTGCTGTTCGTCGCCTCGATCCTCAAGCTTTCGGCGCAAAGCTACTCGCCGTTCCTTTACTTCCAGTTCTGAGGTTGATGACCATGACCCGGACATTACGCATCACCTATTCCCTGTCGTTCCTCGGCCTGCTGGTCGGCATGGGCGCCTGGTCCACCGGTGGCCTGCAGAGCTTCCAGCGCACCGAGCAGATGACCCTGCTCAACGGCAAGCTGGCCAAGGCCGCCGAGACCCACTACGACGCCGAGTTCCCGATCAAGCGCCTGGGCACCAACCTGTGGGCGGCAATGGACTTCAAGTTGTTCAACGAAGGCCGCCCGGGTGTGGTACTGGGCCGCGACCAGTGGTTGTTCAGCGACGAAGAGTTCAAGCCCACCGCCGGTGCCGAACAATTGATGCAGGAAAACCTGGCACTGATCCGTGGCGTACGCGACACCCTGCAGCAACACGGCAGCCAACTGGTGCTGGCGATCGTACCGGCCAAGGCGCGGGTCTACGCCGAGTACCTGGGCAAAGAGCGGCCTGCCAGCCTGCATGACGACCTGTACAACCAGTTCCATGCCCAGGCACGCCAGGCCAACGTGTTCGCACCGGACCTGATGGCACCGATGGAGCAAGCCAAGGCCCGTGGCCAGGTGTTCCTGCGTACCGATACCCACTGGACGCCTATGGGTGCCGAAGTGGCGGCGCAAACGCTGGCCGAAGCGGTCAGCCGCCAGAGCCTGCTCAACGGCGCCCCACAAGCCTTCATCACCGAAGCCGGCAACACCGCCCCCTACAAGGGCGACCTGACCAACTTCCTGCCACTGGACCCGTTGTTCAGCAACCTGCTGCCGACCCCGGACAACCTGCAGCAACGCACCACTCGCCCAGTCGACGCCGAGGGTGACGCCGGCGACGCGTTGTTCGCCGACAAGCAGATCCCGGTTGCACTGGTAGGCACCAGCTACAGCGCCAACCCGCACTGGAACTTCCTCGGCGCGCTGCAGCAGGCCCTGCGCAGTGACGTCGCCAACTACGCCGAAGACGGCCATGGCCCGCTGCTGCCGATGCTCAAGTACCTGCAAAGCGATGCCTTCAAGAACGCCGCACCACAAGTGGTGGTGTGGGAATTCCCCGAACGTTATCTGCCAATGAAAAACGACCTCAGCAGCTTCGATCCGCAGTGGATCGCGCAGCTGAAAAACTCCCGTAAATCCGAACAAAACCTGGCCTTGTCGTCCACCCGGACAGACCACTGACTGATAGAGAGGAAACGCACATGACTACCAAGACTTCCATTGCCAAAGCCCTCACCCTCGCGGCCGGCCTTTCCCTTGCTTCGATGCAGGCGTTCGCCGGTGCCGACGCCGCACTGTATGGCCCAAGTGCGCCGAAAGGCTCGACCTTCGTACGCCTGTACAACGCGACCAGCGCACCGGCCGCCGCGTCGGTCGGCAACACCCAGATCAAACAGGTTGGCGCACAGGCCAGCAGCGACTTCAGCTTCCTGCCAGGCGGCGACTACACCGCCCAGGTCGGCGGCAAGAGCGTGCCGGTCAAGCTGGCCTCGGACAAGTACTACACCCTGGTCAACAGCAACAACGGCAACCCGAAACTGATCGAAGAACCACCGTTCAAGAACAAGCAGAAAGCCCTGGTGCGCGTGCAGAACCTGAGCGACCAGCAACTGACCCTGAAAACCGCCGACGGCAAGACCGAAGTGGTCAAGCCGGTGGCCGCCAACGGCCGTGGCGAACGCGAAATCAACCCGGTCAAGGTCAACCTGGCGCTGTACCAAGGAGACAAGAAAGTGGGTGACGTGAAGCCCGTCGCCCTGGAACGCGGCGAAGCCGCAGTGCTGTACGTAACGGGTTCCGGCAACGCCTTGTCGCCGGTGTGGGTAACTCGCCCCGTGGCTAGCAACTGATTCCCCTGCCTCTCAACGACTATTGGAGAAACATGATGATCCCGGTAATTCTTTCTGGTGGTAGCGGTTCCCGTCTGTGGCCTCTGTCGCGCAAGCAGTTCCCCAAACAGTTCCTGGCCCTGACCGGTGAACACACGTTGTTCCAGCAAACCATCGAGCGCCTGGTATTCGAGGGCATGGACACCCCGGTCGTGGTCTGTAACAAGGACCACAAGTTCATCGTCCAGGAGCAACTGGCCGCCCTGAAGCTGGAAACCCAGGGCATCCTCATGGAACCGTTCGGCCGCAACACCGCGCCGGCCGTGGCCATGGCTGCCATGAAGCTGGTCAACGAAGGCCGCGACGAGCTGATGCTGGTGCTGCCTGCCGATCATGTGATCGATGACCAGAAGGCCCTGCAACGTGCCCTGGCCTTGGCCACCGTGGCCGCCGAGCGTGGCGAGATGGTGCTGTTCGGCGTGCCGGCGACCAAGCCGGAAACCGGCTATGGCTACATCCGTTCCAGCCAGGACGCGCTGCTGCCCGAAGGCGTGGCGCGGGTTGCGCAGTTCGTCGAGAAGCCCGATGAAAAACGCGCCGCCGAGTTCGTCCAGGCCGGTGGCTATTTCTGGAACAGCGGCATGTTCCTGTTCCGCGCCAGCCGCTTCCTTGAGGAACTGAAAAAGCACGATGGCGACATCTACGACACTTGCGTACTGGCCCTGGAGCGCAGCGAGGAAGACGGCGATGTGCTGAGCATCGACGAAGCCACCTTCGCCTGCTGCCCGGACAACTCCATCGACTACGCGGTAATGGAAAAGACCCAGCGCGCCTGCGTGGTGCCGATGTCGGCCGGCTGGAGCGACGTCGGCTGCTGGTCGTCGCTGTGGGAAGTGCACGAGAAAGACGACAACGGCAACGTCACCAAGGGCGATGTGGTGGTTCAAGACAGCCGCAACTGCATGATCCACGGCAACGGCAAACTGGTGTCGGTGATCGGCCTGGAGAACATCGTGGTGGTCGAGACCAAGGATGCCATGATGATTGCCCACAAGGACAAGGTCCAGGGCGTCAAGCAGATGGTCAAGACCCTCGACGAACAGGGCCGCACGGAAACCCAGAACCACCTGGAAGTGTATCGCCCGTGGGGCTCGTACGACTCGGTGGACATGGGCGGCCGCTTCCAGGTCAAGCACATCACCGTCAAACCGGGCGCCAGCCTGTCGCTGCAGATGCACCATCACCGCGCCGAACACTGGATCGTGGTATCCGGTACCGCCGAGGTGACCTGCGACGAAAACGTGTTCCTGCTGACCGAAAACCAGTCGACCTATATCCCCATCGCTTCGGTGCACCGTTTGCGCAACCCGGGCAAGATCCCCCTGGAGATCATCGAGGTGCAGTCCGGCAGTTACCTGGGCGAAGATGACATCGAACGCTTCGAGGATGTGTATGGGCGCACCTCCACCCCCATCGAGCGCGGCGTTTCGGTGAAGACCATCGCGCAGTAAATGCTGACTCGCCCCTGGGCTGACCAGGGGCGAGCCTGCTCATTCAACGCTCGGGGCTATGATGTGGATGTCGAATGGGCCAGCCACCACCTTGAAAGGTCGCTGCAAATCATCCTCCCCCTCAAATGTGACTCATGGCCATGCTCCTTTAGAATAGGCAGGGTGAAATCCAGAAGGGATGTAGCGTTTCCTCTGCTCGCAGCAATGTCAGGTCTGGTTTCTGGCAGAGGTGCTCACCGGTTACCTGACCGCTGGGTTTTAGGTAGGCTGTAGCCATCACTCCGCGCGAATGAGGCGATTACGCGATGCTGATCGGTGCCCTGCTGATCCTCACCTGGCTGGTGTTGTTGTTGCGTTACCCAGCCAAGGCTCTTCCCATCTCCCTGGCGGCCGTGTGTGGCCTGGGCCTGGTGGCTTCGTTCGTCGTCTGGCAAGACAGCCGCGAAAGCAGCCGACTGGCACGCCTGGACCTGCGCCTGACCTACGCCCCCGAACACTGTCCCGCCGACCGTGCCCTGCAGGTCCGCGTGAAGAACGGCAACGACGTGCCGCTGACCGAACTGCGTTGGCGCGTGGCGGCGTATGCACCGGGCGATACCGTGAACCTGGCCGAGAATACCTACAATGCACCGCGATACCGAGGACCAGGTGAATTGCAGCCGGGGGCCGAGTGGCAAGACTGCCTGCCATTGCCACCGCTGCGTTCCGGGTATCGGCCGCAGACCCTGGAATTCCGGGCAGAGCGCCTGCAGGGTACATTTGCCAATTGATGTGTTTACTCCATGACAACAGGCCCCAACCATGCCCACCGTCCTGATCACCGGTTGTTCCAGCGGCATCGGCCGCGCCCTGGCCGACGCCTTCCGCGATGCGGGCCACCATGTCTGGGCCACCGCCCGCAAGCCTGAGGATGTCGCGCAGCTGAGTGCCGCCGGCTACACGGCCCGGCAGTTGGATGTAAACGATGGCGAGGCGCTGGCCCGTCTGGCAGAGGAACTTGAGACCCTCGATATCCTGATCAACAACGCCGGCTACGGCGCCATGGGCCCACTGCTCGATGGTGGCGTCGACGCCCTGCGCCAGCAATTCGAAACCAACGTTTTCGCCGTGGTCGGCGTTACCCGGGCGCTGTTCCCGCAGCTGCGCCGCTCACGCGGCCTGGTGGTGAATATCGGCAGTGTATCGGGTGTACTGGTCACGCCATTCGCCGGCGCGTACTGCGCCTCGAAGGCGGCTGTGCATGCGCTGAGCGATGCCTTGCGCCTGGAACTGGCACCGTTCGGTGTACGGGTAATGGAAGTACAGCCGGGCGCAATTGCCTCGCAGTTCGCCAGCAATGCCCAGCGCCAGGCCGAGCAGGTGCTGGCGGCAGACTCGGCGTGGTGGCCTTTGCGTGAGCATGTGCAGGCACGGGCGCGGGCATCGCAGGACAAGCCAACTTCAGCGGCGGTATTTGCCCAAGGCGTGCTGGCAGCCGTCGGCAAGTCGCCGGCGCCAGCGCGGGTGCGGCTGGGGAATGGCAGTACAGCCTTGCCGCTGATGGCACGGTTGCTGCCGCGGCGGTTGCTGGACTGGGCGCTGCGCAAGCGTTTTGGCCTGCTGCGTCCGCTCTGAGTGATCGCCTGCCTTTACCCGCGAAAGGGCCGGGCCTGCAGGCCAATTTTCACCCACCGTTCACTGTTGCCGCCGCTATCGTATTCGCGGGTAAACCCGCTCCTACACAGATTGGTGGTGGACACACATCGGTGGTTGGACACAGGCCGCCGTTTATCCGCGAAAGGGCCGGGCCTGCTGGCCAATTTTCACCCGCCGTTCACTGTTGCCGCCGCTATCGTATTCGCGGGTAAACCCGCTCCTACACAGATTGGTGGGGGACACACATCGGTGGTTGGACACAGGCCGCCGTGTAGGAGCGGGTTCACCCGCGAAGAGGCCGGTGCAGCCTGCAAAGAATCAGGCCATGGACCGCAGTGCCCCCCCTTCAAACTCTGTGCTTCCTCCCTAGCTGTGAGCATTCGGCAGCTGCTCGTCAAACGCCTGCCAGCCTCCACCCAGCGCCTTGTACAGCCCCACCAGCGCCTGCGACACCGCCGCCGAGCTGTCGATCCATTGCTCCTCGCTGGCCAGCAGCGCGCCTTGCACCGTCAGTACATTGAGAAAGTCCACCGCCCCTTCCACATACTGGCGCTGGGCGGTTTCCAGGGCGATACGGTTTTGCCGTACGGCCTCCGCAAGGTGATCACGGCGCAACTGACTGGCGTTGTACAGGCGCAGCACGTCGTCAATTTCATGCCAGGCCCCCAGCACCACCTTGCGATAGTTCAGCGCGGCTTCCTGCTGTTGTGCCTCGCGCAGTTGCAGGGTGCCCTTGAGCCGGCCGCCTTCGAAGATTGGCAGCGACAACTGCGGACCGAAGGCAAACCGGCGCGAATCCCAGCCACCGAAATCCGACAGCTGCATGGCCTGGAAGCCGACACTGCCCGACAGGCGGATGCTCGGGTAGAAATCCGCCTTGGCCACGCCAATGCTGGCGGTGGCGGCATGCAGGCGGGCCTCGGCCTGGCGGATGTCCGGGCGGCGCTCGGCCAGTTCGGACGGCAAGCCGATGGCAAATTTCTGCTGCGGCACGGGCAACTCGCCGCCTTGCAGCAATTCGGCCTGGAGGCTGCGCGGCCGCTCGGCAGCGAGCAGGCTGAGGGCATTGATCAAGTCATCACGCCGCGCTTCCAGGCTCGGCAGGCGCGACTCGATAGACGCGACCTGGGCGCTGGCCTGGGCCACATCCAGGCGCGTGGCAACACCTTCGGCCTGGCGGTCCTGGGACAGCTTCAGGCTGTGCCGGGCGACCCTGAGGTTATCCTGCGTCACATCGAGGGTGTGCTGCACGGCACGCAGCTGGATGTAATTGCCGGCGGTTTCCGAAAGCAGCGCCAGCAGCACGCTGCGGCGGTCATTCTCGGCCACTTCGACCGTGGCATCGGCAGCCTCGACCTGACGCCGCACACGGCCCCACAGGTCCAATTCCCAACCGGCCACCAGGTCACCCTGCCAGAGGTTGAAGGCTTCTTTCCCGGCCTTGCCGGACGGATCGCTCAAGCCATCGGCGCTGTTGCGCGCGCGGCTGTAACCGGCGTTCACGTCCACCGACGGTACTTCATCGGCAGCCAAGGTGCTGCGCAGGGCACGGCTTTGCAGCAGCCGCGCGCTGGCCATCTGCAAGTCGAGGTTGCGCTCGGCAACGCGTTGGATCAAGGCACTAAGCTTTGCATCGTGGAAGGTTTCCCACCAGCGCAGTTCCAGCGGTTCGGCCTGCGGCTGGCTGGCTGCCGCCTCGCCTTGCAGCGGCGCCCACTGCTGCGGGGCCTGGCTATCTGGACGCATGAAGTCCGGGCCCTGGGTGCAGCCGGCCAGCAGCACGGCCAGCAGCAACGGGCTCAAGCGCAATCCCGTTTTCATCGCGCACTTACCTCTTTGCCGTCCAGCTTGTCGCCACGGGTGTCGATGGTGGCTTCTACCGACATGCCCACACGCAGGCGGGTGAGCAGTGGCTGGCCATCATCGAGAACGATCTTTACCGGAATGCGTTGCACCACCTTGGTGAAGTTGCCGGTGGCGTTGTCTGGCTTGACCGCGGCGAAGGTTACGCCGGTAGCCGGGGCAATGCTTTGCACATGGCCTTGCAGGGTTTCGCCGGAGAAGGTGTCGACGCTGATGCGCACCGGCTGGCCCGGTTGTACGTGGGTCAGCTGGGTTTCCTGGAAGTTGCCGACCACATAAGC
Organism: Pseudomonas sp. yb_5; assembly: GCF_043103865.1. Classification (NCBI taxonomy): domain Bacteria; kingdom Pseudomonadati; phylum Pseudomonadota; class Gammaproteobacteria; order Pseudomonadales; family Pseudomonadaceae; genus Pseudomonas; species Pseudomonas sp. yb_5. Next base: position 12,078 of record NZ_JBICKE010000087.1, on the reverse strand, counting down.
CTGCTGCAACGGCACCACCGACAGCAGGCGGGCACCCGGGTTGACGTAGGCCCCCACGCGCAGGGCGCGTTCGCCGACCATCCCGTCCACCGGCGCTGTGATGCGGGTGTAAGACAGATCGAGCCGGGCCTTTTCCAGGCCTGCTTCGGCGCGCTTGAGCTGGCCATCGGCGCTGGCCACTTGAGCCGTGAGGATGTCCACCTGCTTGCGCGCCGCCACCCGCGCCGCTTGAGCGTTGGCCAGGCGAGCACGGGCTTGATCGACCGCGCTGCGCGCCTGCTGGGCGTTCTGCACGGTACCTGCGCCCTGCTCGGCAAGGCGGCTGTAGCGGTTGACTTCATGGTCGGCGAACGCCACCTCAGCCTGGGCCGCCTTCACAGCCGCTTCGGCCTGGGCAATCAGCGCATCCTGGCGTTCAAGCGTGGCGCGGGCATCGGCGCTCTGTGCCTGGGCTACCAGCAACTGCGCCTGCGCAGCATCCAGCGCGGCCTGGTAGTCACGCGCATCGATGGTCGCCAGCAACTGGCCAGCCGTGACCTGCTGATTGTCTTCCACCAGCACTTGCTTGATGAAGCCGGCGACTTTGGGCGCGACCACGGTGTAGTCAGCGGTCACATAGGCGTCATTGGTACTCTGGCGGTGGTCGCTGCCTAAGATCCAAGGGCCGACAATGCCGGCCAGGACGGCCACGGCCAGCACCGAGCCGATGAGAAGGGTTTTGCGGTTGTTGGTCATTTCAATGGTTCTCGAAATCATCCAGGGTTCAAGCCACCGCACGCGGCGGATAGACCCGGGTAGGCACGAAAGGAATCAGGCAGATCAGGGCCACGGCGATACAGGCCAGCACCAGATAGAGGTCAGCCGAGGTCAATACCTGCGCCTGGTCGTGAATGCGCTTGGCCAGGCCGGCGGCGTTGCCGTCGACCAGCGGGGCGTTACCCAAGCTGTCCACCAGGTGATTGGAATGGAAATGCCGGCGCAGGGTGCCAAGCACATCCAGCAGGCCACCGGCGATGACGGCGGCCAGGCCCTTGACGGTGTTGAACCAGCTGGAGGCGAACGGGCCCTCCTGCGGGGTCATGCCATTGGTGGACAGCATCAGCAGCGGCAGCACGGCCATCGGCTGGCCGAACACCTGCAGCAGGTAGAACGGGTAGAAGTCGCCACGGATCCACTCGCTGGTCAGCAGGCTGCTGCCAACACAGGACGCCGCCAGCATCGCCAGGCCAATGCCCAGCACCCAGCGGCAGTCCACTGCGCGGATGTTGCACAGTGCCGCTGTCAGCGGCAGGGCGATCAGTTGCGGCATGGCCACCAGCATCATCAACGGGCTGGTCTGCGCTGGGCGATAGCCCTGGATCTGCGCAAGGTAGGCCGACGGGATGCTGCCCACACCCGAGAGCACGACCAGTACACCGGCCAGGGTCACCAGGGCGAAACTCAGGTTGCGCCGCTGCAACAAGCGCAACTGGAAGAACGGCAACGGCTCGGACCACTCGTTGTACATGAACAACACCAGCAACAGCAGGCCACCGCCCAGCAGCCAGCAGATCAACGGCGAGTCGAACCAACCCCAGCGGTCGCCCAGCGACAGGCCAAGTACGGTGCAACTGATTGCAGGCAGCCCCAGCAGTACGCCTCGCCAGTCGAACTGTTTGAAACGCTCCAGGCGCAGCGGGTCCTGCGGCAGCCCCCAGCCTACGCAGAAAATGGCCAGCAGCGAGGGCAGGATGATCTGCCAGAACGCCCATTGCCAACCGACGTATTCGGTCCACAGCCCCGCCAGCGGCGTGCCGAGGTTGGGGCCAAAGGTGGCGGTCAGGGCGTAGCAGGCCAGGCCATAGACCTTGATACCTGGCGGCAGAAAGCGCAGGGCCACGCTCATCAGCATCGGCGGCAAGGCGCCAGCGGCAAAGCCCTGCAGTACGCGCAGCAACATCAAACTGTGCAGATTGGGGGCGAACGGTTGCAGCAGGCCAAGCACGGCGAACAGACCAATTGCGCTCATGGTGAAGCGCCGCAGCGAGAAGGTCGTGGCCAGCCACGGCGCAAAGGCCATGGCTGAGACCGAAGCGGCGCTGTATACCGCCAGCAACCAGGCCCCTTCGTCGGCACCGATGCCCATGGCGCCGCGGATATCGGCCAGGGAAATCTTGGTTACCGACTCGTTGAGGCCGGCGCACAGCACAGCCAGCAACACGCCGAACAGTCCGACCACCACCTGCAGGCCAAACGCCGTCTGCGCAGGCGCGGCCGGCGCGGGGGCGGCGGCCAGCGCCGCAGAGGGCGCCGTCAGGGAAGTCATGAGAATACATCTCCAGCAACAATTTCAGGGCTGGGGCAAGTTTAAGAAGGTCGAATGCTGACGAAAACTGACTTGTCGGTAGTTTTATATTGCGTCAGACGCAATCCATGCCTGAATCACGGATCGATGCGGCCACACGCTTTCAACGTCTGGCGCAACCAACGGTGCGCGGGGTCGTTGTCGAAGCGCGGGTGCCACGCCTGCATCACATTGACCTTCTCCAACGGCACCGGGATCTCGAACGAGCGCAATGGCAACTTCAACCGCTGCACACTGTTGAGGATATTGGCGGGTATCGGCAGGATCAGGTCCGAATCCGGCAGCGAGAACATCGCCGAGTGGAAGCTGGTGGTGATCAGGGCCACGCGCCGCTCCACCTTGTGGTTGGCCAACGCCACATCGATCGGCCCGTTGGCACGGCCGCGTCGAGACACGCTGATCTGCGGGTAGGCGGCAAAACGCTCAGGGGTGATCGGGGCATCGAAGATAGGGTGGCCCACACGCGCCAGGCCTACAAAGTAAGTATTGAACAGGCTCTGCACCTTGATTTCCGGGCCCAGTTCAATGGCCGAGCTGATGATCAGGTCGATATGCCCGTTGCGCAGCACTGCATCATCGTCACCACTGCCCTCCGGGACAAACCGCAACACCGTACGCGGCGCCTGGGCCAGCATCATGCGCAGCAGCTGGGCGCCGTAAAGGGCAATGAACAAATCATTGGTGCGGATGTTGAAGGCACGGTCCAGGTTGACCAGGTCGACATCGTCACGGCTGCGGAACACCTGCCCGGCCTGCTCCACCAGGCCATGCACCTGCTCGCGCAGGGCCAACGCACGGGGCGTAGGCACCAGGCCACGGCCGGCGCGCACCAGGATCGGGTCACCCAAGGCATCGCGGATACGCCCCAATGTCCGGCTCATGGCCGCCGGGCTCAGGTTCATGCGCTGCGCTGCGCCCACCACGCTGCCCTCGTCGAGCAAGGCATCGAGGGCGACGAGCAGGTTCATGTCCGGGAGTTGCATGGCCGTTTTCCGTTACAGCTGCGGGAAACGCGATGGTAGCAGGTTGGTGGATTGCATCAGACGCAATGCGCTCTTGCGTGGTGGGGCATTTATTCACTGGGCGTATTCGGCCTTAAATGAAGCATTGGCAGGTCTGGCCTTTTCGCGGGCGCGCCCGCTCCCACAGGCCCCCCCACAATTCCCGAATGTTGTGCGACACACCTGTGGGAGCGGGCATGCCCGCGAAAGGGCCGATCCTGCAGACCCACAAGCCAGCCTCTGCCAAGGATTCCAATGCCCAGCCCCGTCCTGATCGCCATCGACGCCTCCCCCGCCTCCAGCACCCTGCTCACCCTCGCCCGCCGCTACTGCCGCCCCGGCGAACACGAACTGCACGTGCTGCTGGCCATCGATTCCACCTTCGCCGTGCATGAGCAACCTGCGCCCTACACCGCCGAGGAACTGGAAGAATACCCCGCCGCCTGCGAGGAACAGCAGCATGCCGACCACGCCGTAGCCGAGGCCGTGCGCGAGCTGCAGCAAGCCGGCTTCACCAGCCTGGGCTGCATGGCGGCCGGCCAGCCGGTTGAAGCGATTGTGGCCAAAGCGCAGGAATTGAACTGCGAACTGATCATCATGGGCCACCGCCACCTGTCGCGGTTGGGGCGGTTGCTGGACCCGTCAGTCAGCGCGAAGGTGATTGACCGGGTAGACATGCCAGTGTTGGTCGGCTCTGCCTGACCGCTCATCACCGTGGTAATGCACCTGCATTGACATGGCAATGCAATCGCATTACCTTGAGCCGTATCGCTGTCACCCACAGGACATTACTCATGGCTGCCACCTTCGACGTCGAGTCCACGCTGACCGATCGCTATCAAACCACTGTTCCCGAAACGGTGCGGCGCGCCTTGGGCTTGAAAAAACGTGACAAGATCCATTACTCGATTCGCCCCGACGGTGGGGTGATACTCACCCGCGCAGAGGCAACCGAGGACGATCCGGTACTGGGCAAATTTCTGGATTTCCTGGCACACGATATCGCTACCAACCCTCAACGGCTGCAGGTTGTCGATGCTGGCCTCATCGCGCGCCTCGACAAGCTTGTCGGCGACGCGGAGGTCGACCTGGATCAACCTCTGTCGGCGGACGATGAATGAGTGATGCGAGCAGGAAGCCTCTGGTTATTCATGGATGGACTGTAATTGCCCACCCGCTGTTCCTGGCCAAACTGGACGCGCTAAGCGCTCAAGTCGAGGCTCAACGGGACAAAGACCCAACGGGTTATACGAAAAGAAATACCTTTAAAAGGCTGGCCGCCATCCGGCGGTTGGCGTTCGATGTAATCCCTCAAGACCCGACCAAACCCGAATACCGGCAAGGGGCAACACTTGGCGGTGACCACAAGCACTGGTTCAGAGCAAAGTTCTTCCAGCAGTACCGGTTGTTCTTCCGCTACCACACCCCCAGCAGGATCATCGTGCTGGCCTGGGTCAATGACGAGTCGAGCAAGCGGGCCTATGAAAGTAGCGACGATGCTTACAAGGTCTTTCAAAAGATGTTGCATAGCGGCCACCCACCGGACGATTGGGACCAGTTGCTGCAAGAGGCTGCCGCAGATTGAGCCGACTGGCTAATACGCATGCATCAGCAGGGCTCCCACAGATGATGCGGGAGGCCGGGATGGTCGCGAAGGTCAACCTTCGCCAGGCTTGACTACCACCGTACACGTCGTCCCCGCCGCCAGCAAAAACCCTTCCGGCACTTCATCGATGTGAATACGTACCGGCACCCGCTGCGCCAGGCGCACCCAGTTGAAGGTGGGGTTCACGTCGGCGATCAGCTCGCGGCTTTGCGGGTTGTCGCGGTCGTAGATACCGCGGGCGATGCTCTCCACATGCCCTTTGATGCGCTCGCCGCTCATCATCTGCAACTCGGCCTGGTCACCCACCTTCACGTGGGGCAGCTTGGTTTCCTCGAAGAACCCGTAGACCCAGAACGAATTTTCGTCGACCACCGCCATCACCGCCTCACCCGTGCGCGCATAGTCGCCCTTGTGGATATTCAGGTTGGTCACGTAGCCGTCCACCGTGGCCACGATGTGGGTGCGCTTTAGGTTCAGCTCAGCCGCAGCCAGTTCGGCCAGGGCCTGCTGGTAGTCAGCCTGGGCGGAGTTGGCGATGTTGCTGGCGTCTTCACGGTTCTCCTTGGAGATCACCAGGTTGTCCATGTCGGCACGGCGCCTGGCATTGACCTTGCGCATTTCCCAGGTGGCCTTGCGCGAAGCGACCAGCGCCTTTGCCTGGTCGACCGCCAGTTGGTAGTGCTCGGGGTCGATCTGGATCAGCAGGTCGCCCTTCTTCACCCGCTGGTTGTCCTTGACCGGTACAGCCACCACGTAGCCGGGCACGTCGGCAGCGACGTTGATGATGTCGGCCCGCACACGGCCATCACGGGTCCAGGGCGTGGTCATGTAGTGCAGCCACAACTGGCGACCGATGGCCACGGCAGCGACCAGCACCAGCAGGGTGGCGATCAGGCTGAAGAACTTTTTCATCGAAGGATTCTCACCAGTAGACAGTCAGCGCCATGGCGCCGAACAAGCAGACGAACAGGCTCAGGCGCAGCAGCGCCGGGTGCCAGAAGAAGCGGTAGCCATCATGGCTGGCAATGAACCGGTCCAGGCCCCAGGCCAGGCCCAGGGCAAACAGGAACATCAAGGTCATGGTGGGCATGTACACACCATGGAAGGCGATTTCACGAGGCATGGTGCAGTCCTTTCGCCGGTGCCAGTGGCGACTGTGGGTCCAGCAGGGAAGAACGGATGAAGTGCAGGTAGCTTTGCACGCGGCGCAGCACAGAGGTATCGAAGTGCCGGGCGAACGGCTCGTCGGTGGCCTGCACGCGGGCGATGGCGTGGTCCACTGCCACCAGTGCGCGTTCATGGTTGCTGGCGCTAGGCTGCAGGAACAGCCGGGCCAGAGCGCGGCCCATGACACGGATTGCCTGGCGCCACGGCTGCGACTCGGCATAGGCCGGGTGCACCGGCGCGCGGGCTTGCTCCTTACGCAGCTCAATGACGGCGTGGCCGATCTCCAGCACGGTGAACATCCAGCCCATCAGTTGGCTCTGCACCTGCGGCTTGCCGGCCGCCAGGCCATAGGCCTGGTGCAGCAGGTCGCGGGTGCGGCTTTCGAAGGCCGAGCCCAGGCCGCGCAGGCGGCCGCTGATGGCGAACAGCACCTGCTCGCGCAACGCCTGCTCCAGGCGGCTCCACAGCCAGCGGCTGTTGGGCGGCAGGATGATCGCCCCGGCGGCGGCACAGACGAACATGCCGATCACCATACCGATGTAGTCGTTGATGAAGGCGTACGGGTCATAAACGGTGAGGTTGTTCGGCACCGAGCCAATCGCGAAGAACACCAGCAGGCCGATGCCATAACCGGCGTAGGCAGGGCGCGACGAAAGAAACGCGCCCAGCATGAACACAGGCGCCAGCACCATGCACAGCAGCGGAAAACCGTCGATCCAGGGGAACACGAAGAAGGTTTCGAAGAAGCCGACAAAAGCGCCGATGGCCGTGCCGCACGCCATCTGGAACGACATGCGCTTGGGGTTGGGTGACGCCGCCGAAAGGCATACGGTGACCGTGGCGATCAGGGTCATCATGGCGCCGCTGGGCCAATCGCTGAGCAGCCAGTAACTGCCCAGCAGCAACAGCACTGCCGAGGCCCGCACACCCGCCGCCAGCGATACCAGCCAGCTGGTCTGCGCCACGTAGGGCTCGTCCCACTGCTCGCGCTCGTGCTTGTGCGCGGCCAGTGAGGCATGGGTTTCGGCGTAGCTCAACATTTCGTCGACGAAGCGGTACAGCAGCTCGAACGCGGTATGAAAATCGAGCAGGTCGGACTCGCTGGGGTCCGTTGCCAGGTACTCAGCCCGCAGCCCTCGCACCTGGGCCTGCAGGCCTTCCTTGTAGGCGGCCAGCTCCAGGGTCAGGCGCAGCGCATCGGCGTCAGTCAACGCCCGGCCCACATAGGGCTGCAGCAACTCCATCAGGGTGTTCAGGCCAGGTTCGATGGCACTGACGATCTGCAGCGGGCCACGGGCGCGCAGGCGCTCCAGCAAGCGGTGCAAGGCATTGAAACGCGTGGTGACGGCCATGAACTCGCTGTTCATGCGCACCAGCCGACCACTGCGACGGCGCATGTGCGGGTCTTCGAAAGCGGTGACGTTGCGCAGGCTCTCAAGGCCCACTGCCTCTGCCACGAAGCGCACGTTGCTGCTCTCGAAGCGGTCCTTTTGGCTATCGCCATGCAGGGCCTCGACCACCACCCCGGCAAACACGCCAAAGCGCTGGTAAAGGGCGTTGCGCATCGCGGCACTGGCCGACTGCGGCAGGATCGCGGCACTGACGAAGGTCGACACCAGAATACCCAGGGCAATTTCCAGCGCCCGCCATACCGCTGCCATGAACGCCTGGTCGGGGTGTTGCAGCACCGGCAGGCCGATCATCGCTGCGGTGTAGCCGGCCAGCACGAAACCATAGGCGCGGAAGGTGCGGTAGCGCATGGCACCGGCCGAGCACAGGCCCACCCACAGGGCCAGGCTGGGCAGAAACAGCTCGGTGTTCTGCGGAAAGATGGCGATCAGCGCCACCATCATCGCCGAACCCGCCAAAGTACCGAGCACCCGGTAGAAGCTTTTCGCGAACACATGCCCGCTTTGCGGCTGCATGACGATGAAAACAGTGATCATCGCTGTACGCGGTTGCGGCAGCTCAAGGCGCATGGCCAGCCACAAGGTGATGAACGCAGCGGCCAGCACCTTGAAGATGTACACCCAGGTCACGCCGTCGGTGCGCGCCCAGGCAAAGAAGCCCCGACGCCATTCCAGGCTTTGCAGCCAGCGCACGGGCAAACTGGAAGTGCTCATTCGGCGTTATCCGGCTTCTTGTCGAAAATGGCCAGGGTGGCCGGGGGTTTCGGTGCAGCCTGGCGTTCCTCTTTCGGCGCATCCTGACCGGCCTGCAGGCCACCACCCAGGGCGGTGACCAGCTCGGCATGGGCAATCAGGCGGGCGGCTTGCACCTGCTGCTGCACCTGCTGCTGGCGGAACAGCAAGGTCTGCGCGTTGAGCACGTTCAGGTAGTCGGTGAGGCCGCGCTGGAACGCGACCATGGCGATGTCGTAGGTTTTCTGCGCAGCGGCGACCGACTCTGCCGCGAAGTGCGACTGCTCTTTCATCGACTCGCGGCGGATCAACTGGTCGGAGATGTTCTTCAGTGCACCGACCACCGTCTGGTTGTAGCGCGCCACGGCTACGTCGTAGCCGGCAGAGGCCGCCCCCAACTGCGAGCGCAGGCGGCCACCATCGAAGATCGGCAGGCTGATGGCCGGGCCGACGTTGTAGTTGAACTTGCGCCCGGTCAGGAATTCCAGCGGCCCACCGCCGGTGGCCATGAAGCCCAGGCTGCCGACCAGATCGACGTTGGGGAAGAAGCCGGCGTGGGCAACGTCGATGCCGCGCGCCTGCGCGGCCACTTGCCAGCGGCTGGCGACCACGTCAGGGCGCTGGCCGACCAGTTCGGCGGGCAGGTTCGAGGGCAGTTTCAATGGCGCGGCCAAGACCAGGGCCGGGCGCTGCAACTGCGCGCCGTCCCCCGGGCCCTTGCCGGCCAGCGCCGCCAGTTGGTTGCGGGTCAGGGCAATTTCTTCGTCGAGGCTGTCGAGCTGACGGTGGGTTTCCGGCAACGGCGCTTCGGCCTGGCTGACTTCGAAATGGGTGCCGATACCGGCATCCAGGCGACGCTTGGCCAGGGCCAGGATCTGCTCCTGCTGTTCCAGTTCGGCCTTGACGATATCGCGCTGGGCAAAATGCAGGCTCAGCTGGATGTAGGCACGCACCACATTGTTCTGCAACTCCAGTTGCGCCTGGCGGGCTTCGGCCACGCTCATGTGCGCCTGGTCCACGGCCTGCTCGCTGGCATTGCGTTCACGGCCCCACAAGTCGAGGGCGTAGCTAAAGCCGATGGCAGCGTTGTTGTCCCAGGTGTTGGCACCGGACAGCGCGCCAGGGCCATAGAACTGATCTTCCGGCCAGTTGTGGCGCTTGAGCGTAGCCTGGCCGTTGGCCTGGAGCTTTTCCGCTGACTCGACCACACCGGCCATGGCCTTGGCTTCGCGCACCCGCGCCGCAGCCATGGCCAGGCTCGGGCTACCGGCCACGGCCAGGGTAATCCAGCGGTCCAGCTGTGGGTCACCATAAGCGCGCCACCACTGCTGGTCGGGCCAGTGAGCGTCGGTCGCGGCTTCGCGAATGGCCGCGTCGGTGGTCAAGGTATTGGCTTGCAGCGTCTTGCTTTGCGGGGCGATGCCCCAGGTTCCGATACAGCCGCTCAAGGTGAGGGCAAGGGCACAGGCACTGAACGCCTTGAGCGTTCTGATGATGCGACGCGGCACAGCTGCGATTTCCCGAGGAAGAAGTGAAGAGGCCGAGCAATTCTAGGGGGCGGCAGCACTGGCGATAAGCGCAGATTCCTGCGAATCTTTGTTACCAAAACGGCGATAATCCGCCTTTGGTCGAAGGCAACTTTTTCTCTTTTCTAGGTTACTTCGTGACACAATTTTGTCCTCTACCTCGAGAGTGACCCATGGACACCCTGCAAAACATGCGTGCTTTCAGTTGCGTAGCCCAATTAGGCAGCTTCACTGCCGCGGCGGCGCAACTGGATACGACCACCGCGAACGTGTCGCGGGCGGTCTCCAACCTGGAAGCCCATCTGCAAACAAGGCTGCTCAACCGTACCACCCGCCGCATTGCGCTGACCGAAGCCGGCAAGCGCTACCTGATGCGTTGCGAACAGATTCTTACCTACGTCGAAGAAGCCGAGGCCGAAGCCAGCGACGCCCATGCGCGCCCGGCCGGGCAGTTGAAGGTGCATTCGATGACCGGGGTCGGTCAGCACTTCGTGGTCGATGCCATCGCCCGCTACCGCGAAACGCACCCGGACGTGACCTTCGATTTGACCATGGCCAACCGCGTGCCCGACTTGCTCGACGAGGGTTACGACGTCTCCATCGTGCTGGCCACCGAACTGCCCGACTCGGGGTTCGTTTCACAGCGCCTGGGCATCACCTACAGCATCGTCTGTGCCTCGCCCGCCTACATCGCCCAGCATGGCGTGGCGCACAAGCCTGCCGACCTGCTCAAGCACGCCTGCCTGCGCATGGTCAGCCCGGTCATACCGCTGGAGAAATGGCTGTTCGATGGCCCGGAAGGCCAAGAGATGGTCAACATCACCAGTTCGCCGTTCATGGTGAACACCGCCGATGCCATGAAGACTGCGATCCGCAGTGGCATGGGCGTAGGCGTGCTGCCGATCTATTCGGCTATCGAGGGCCTGCGGGACGGTAGCCTGGTACGGGTGCTGCCCGAATATCGCCTGCAGGAGCTGAACCTGTATGCCATCTATCCATCGCGGCAGTATCTGGATGCCAAGATCAAGACATGGGTCGAGTACCTGCGCAACTCGCTGCCAGAGATTCTTGCCGCGCATGAGGCAGACCTGAAAACCCATCAGGTGCTGATCGCCAACTAAAAAGCTGCTGCATTGCGGGGGCGGACAATGGTAGGTTGCTAACCATTGATTTCGCCTGTTCCGGCCCCTTCGCGGGCAAGCCCGTTCCTACAAGGCACCGCGCCTCTGTAGGAGCGGGCTTGCCCGCGAAAAGGCCAGCACAGCCCCACCCCGCCTTGCAGAGAAGTTGCCCGATGAAAAAGACCGTCCTGGCCTTCAGCCGAATCACCCCGGCCATGGCCGAACGCCTGCAGCAAGACTTCAACGTGATCCTGCCCAACCCCAAGCTCGGCGACATCAGCGCCCAGTTCAACGAAGCCCTGCCCGAAGCCCATGGCCTGATCGGCGTTGGTCGCAAGCTCGGCCGCGTCCAGCTTGAGGGTGCGGCCAGGCTGGAGGTGGTGTCCAGCGTGTCGGTCGGCTATGACAACTACGACCTCGACTACTTCAACGAGCGCGGCATCGCACTGACCAACACCCCTGACGTGCTGACCGAAAGCACCGCCGACCTGGGCTTCTCACTGATCATGGGCTGCGCCCGCCGCACCGCCGAACTGGATGCCTGGACCAAAGCCGGCAACTGGCAGGCCACCGTGGGCCCGGCCCACTTCGGCAGCGATGTGCATGGCAAGACCCTGGGTATCGTCGGCATGGGCAACATTGGTGCAGCAGTGGCGCGCCGTGGCCGCTTCGGCTTCAACATGCCGATCCTGTACAGCGGCAACAGCCGCAAGACCGCGCTGGAGCAGGAACTGGGCGCGCAGTTCCGCAGCCTGGATCAGTTGCTGGCCGAGGCCGACTTCGTGGTGATCGTGGTGCCATTGTCCGATGCCACCCGCAAGCTGATCAGCAGCCGCGAGCTGAAGCTGATGAAGCCGAGTGCGTTCCTGATCAACATTGCCCGGGGGCCGGTGGTGGATGAGGCGGCGCTGATCGAGGCGCTGCAGGCCGGCACCATTCGGGGCGCAGGCCTGGACGTGTACGAGAAAGAACCGCTGAGCGATTCGCCGCTGTTCAAGCTGCCCAATGCGCTGACCTTGCCGCACATTGGTTCGGCTACTGCCGAAACCCGTGAGGCCATGGCCAACCGGGCGATCGACAACCTGCGTGCGGCGCTGCTGGGCGAGCGGCCGCGGGACCTGGTGAACCCGCAGGTGTGGAAGGGCTGACCGTTTTGGAGTGCCTGTGCTGGC
>NZ_JBICKE010000086.1:0-301 GCF_043103865.1 Pseudomonas sp. yb_5 | reverse complement strand
GGCTGCGCGGGATCGGCAGCGCGTCGGTCTGCTCGGCGGCGATGTCTTCCGGCAGCTCCAGGTGTACCGCGCCCGGCTTTTCTTCTTCGGCCAGGCGGAAGGCTTCGCGCATGCGGGCCGGGATGTTGTCGGCCGAGGCGAACTGGTGGGTGTACTTGGTGATGGGGTCCATCATGCCGCACACGTCAATGATCTGGAAGCGACCCTGCTTGGACTTCTTGATCGGCTTCTGCCCGGTGATCATCATCATCGGCATGCCGCCCAGGTAGGCGTAGGCGCTGGCGGTCACCAGGTTGGTGGC
>NZ_JBICKE010000085.1:0-35543 GCF_043103865.1 Pseudomonas sp. yb_5 | reverse complement strand
CCAGCACAGTCGCAGCACGTTGAACAGGACGAAAGCCGCTCAACCCTGTTCGGTCACTTGCACACTGCGGTTTCGGTTGCGCCACACGCGGTACGCGCGAATTCCCGCGCGGACTGAGCCGAATAGCAGTTTGTCTTCCATGTCCCGCGCCATCCCCGAGCGCACCAGCATGCGCAGGAAGGTGCCTCGGGCGCGGGCGATGGCGAAGAAGATGCCTTGGGCCGCCAGGGTGTCGCGGACTTCGCGCAGGGCGGCCATGCCGCTGACATCGATGCTGGTTACCGCTTCGGCATCGAACAGCACGGCTTTAGGCTGGTCCTGGCTTTGCACGGCTTCCAGCAGGCGCATCTTGAAGTAGTCGGCATTGAAGAACAGGATGGCGTCGTCGAAGCGGTACACCACCAGGCCAGGCACGGTGCGGGCGTCCTTGAACTTGCGGATGTCCACCTGGCCTTCGGTGCCCGGCAGCCAGCCCAGTACGGCATCGGTGGGCTGGTAGATGCTGTAAAGCAGGCGCAGGATCGCCAGGGTCACGGCAAACACGATGCCGGGCAGCACGCCCAGGCCCAGTACGCCCGCCGTGGTCAGCAGGCACAGCCAGAACTCGAAGCGGCTAAGGCGCCGGATGTGCCCCAGCGACTTGATGTCGATCAGCCCCCAGCCAGCCATCAGCAACACGGCGCCCAGCGCAGCCTGCGGGATCCACGCCATGGGCGCGGTGAAGAACAGCAGAATCAGGGCGATGACCAGTGCAGCGATGATGCCCACCAGCTGGCTTTTGCCACCAACCATGTCGTTGACTGCCGTGCGCGAGTCGGCGCCGCTGATGGCAAAACCCTGGGAAACCCCGGCCGCCAGGTTGCTCACGCCCAGGGCGACGAATTCGTGGTTGGCGTTGATCGCATAGCCATGCCGGGCGGCAAAGCTGCGTGCGGTAAGCATGGCGCTACAGAAGCTGACGGTGGCGATACCCAGGGCGTCGCGCAGCAGGCTCTTCATTTCTGCCAGGTTGCTGTGTGGCCAGGCCAGTTGCGGGATGCCTGCAGGTACCGGCCCAAGGACGGCGACGCCGAAGCGGTCGAGGCCGAACAGGCCAACCAGCAGCATGAACAGCGCCACTACCGTGAGGGCGGCGGGCAGGCGCGGGTAGCGCCGTGGCAGCCAGATGAGCAGGCCCAGGGCGGCCAGGCCGATGATCAATGTGACCCAGTGAATTTCCCCCAGGCGCTGGAAGAAGTTGATCAGGCTGAGGATGAAACCGTCGCCCTCGATCTTGAAGCCCACCACCTTGGACAGCTGCCCGGCGATCAGGCTCAGGCCGATACCGTTGAGGTAGCCGATCAGGATCGGCCGCGAGAAAAAGCTGGCGATGAACCCGGCCCGCGCCAGGCCGGCGGCAATCAGCATCACGCCGACCAGCACGGTGACGATCACCGACAGTTCAGCGATGCGCTGCGGGTCGCCCATGGCCAGCGGTGCCACGGCACCGGCGATCATCGCGCAGGTGGCGGCGTCGGGGCCGACCATCAACTGGCGCGAGCTACCGATCAGCGCGTAGACGATCATCGGTAGCACACAGGCGTACAGGCCATATTGCGGCGGCAGCCCGACGATCTGCGCATAGGCAATGGCAATGGGAATCTGGATCGCGGCTACCGACAGGCCAGCTTGCAGGTCGGCGTGGAACCATTCACGGCGGTAGTGCAGCAGGTTGGCAAGGCCCGGTAGCCAGCGGGAGAGAAACATGCGTTGTCCTTTCGAATGGTTTCACGAATCCATTGAGCATATCCGCCACAAGCCGTTTCGCTTGCACGCGCTGAGGCCCGATGCGCATTGAAGCGGATCGGCGGGTAAATGGCCATGGGCCAGATCACGGGAGGGGGGAAAACGAAAAAAGGAGCCAAGGCTCCTTTTGACTGCGATGACGTTGCTGGAACGCCATGCGGGAATGCGATGTGGAGCGGGTAGAGGGAATCGAACCCTCAACTAAAGCTTGGGAAGCTTTCGTTTTGCCACTAAACTATACCCGCATCTGAGCTCGACTTTTTACCAGAACCTTCAGCGAATTAGAAGCCCAAGTTATAAAAAAGCTTGTCGGCGCCCCATGGCTTGCGGGTATTTGCTACAAGGCGCCGAGCCGCTCAGATGGCAAATGCATGCTGCCCCTGTTGCACAGGTTGGTAACGGTGACGGGGTTCACGCACGGTTGGCTTGAGGAACCCCAGCATGACACTGCGGGTGTTCTCGCAGGCGGTCTTGTTCTCCATGTCCAGGAAGTGGCCCGCGTCGCGGATCACGCTGAACTGGCTTCTGCCCACATGCTTGCTGAACTGCCGCGCATCCTCGACTGTGGTGTACTCGTCGCGTTCGCCGTTGATGAACAGTACCGGGATGTTGATATTGCGCGCACCTTGCAGCGCACGTTCCAGGTCGTGCTCCAGCACCTGGTTGATGTGGAAGTGCATCTGTGCGTACTCGTGGCTGTCCAGGCTGCTCACATGGCGGTAGTTGAAGCGCTTGAACAGCGACGGCAAGTGCTTGCCGATGGTGTCATTGACCAGGTTGCCGACCTGATAACGGTCGCAGGCGGCCAGGTACTGGCAGCCACGGTCCAGATAGTCGCGCATCGGCTCGTTGATCACTGGCGAGAACGAACTCACCACTGCCTTCTTCACGTACCGCGGCTGGTGCGCCAGCGCCAGCAGCGTGCTTGCGCCACCCCACGAAAAAGACATCACGTGGTCTGCCTGGAAGTGCTCGATCAGCTCAAGGAGGATATGCGCCTCGGTCTCCTTGCTGATCAGCCGTTCCTGACGGTTGTGCGGTTTGGACTTGCCGGCATACGGCTGGTCGAACAGTACCACGTTGAACTGTGGGTGCAGGTTACGTACCGTCTGGGCGAAAGAGGCCGTGGTGGCCAGCGAGCCGTTGATCAGGATGATCGTGTTTTCGGCCGCATCCGCGCGATAGAACTCCGTGTAAACCCGATACTGACCTTGGATATCAAGTACAGCGATTTCTGGCCTCATGTCATCGACTCCTGGCGCAAAAAGGGTATTCGCGTCACCTAGGGTGCACGTGCTTTATGACAGGTAGGCATTTGCCTGAAGATAAAACCGGGGGCCCTGTGTCGATCCTTGGCACTTGCGTCGACGGTATTGTTTTTGGCGGGCAATTTGCCGTGCCCCAAGGCATCTAGGCCTTGGGTGGCCGGCAAAAAGTGTCATCGACCGCGGGTGTGACCTGGTAGTCACATGCAGACTGACGATTTGGATTCAAGCAGTGGGTTGGGCATCGCGCAAGTGCCGTTCGGTAAGTAATGTGACTTTTGTCGCTGAGCGGTCGTATGACGAGCCGGGCTGTCTGTTGCGGCCTAGACAGTGGCTATCTCATTGGCCGTCAGTTCACGGTACTCTCCCGGCGCCAACCCCGGATCCAGCCGGATCGCCCCCATGCTTTCCCGGTGCAGCCCCACCACTTTGTTGTTGAAATGCCCGAACATGCGCTTGACCTGGTGATAGCGCCCTTCGACGATCGCCAGCCGGGCCTGATGGGGGCCGAGGATATCCAGCTGGGCAGGCTGGGTGGTGAGGTCTTCGAAGGCGAAATAGAAACCCTCGCGAAACTTGGCCACATAGTGCTCGCCAATCTCGTCCTCGGTGTCCACCAGATAATGCTTGGGCAGTTTGGTGGCAGGCTGGGTCAGGCGCCGTGACCACTGGCCATCGTTGGTCAGGATCATCAGCCCGGTGGTGTTGAAGTCCAGGCGCCCGGCGATGTGCAGGTCATCTCGCAACGCCGTTGGCAGCAGGTCGAGAACGGTACGGTGTTGCGGGTCGTGGGTGGCGCTTACGCAGCCAGTGGGCTTGTACAGCATCAGGTAGCGGGCCGGGCGGCCGGCCTGCAGCAGTTGCTCGTCCAGCTCTACGCGGCTGAATTCACGTACTTCGGTCAGCGGGTCGCTGACGATCTGGCCGTCCACCCGCACGCGGCGTTGCGCCAGCATCAGGCGAACTTGCTGGCGGTTGTAGCTGGGCAGGTTGGCGAGGAAACGATCAAGGCGCATGGAAACGATCAGTGGGCAGCGGATGGACGGAGCTGTTCTTCAATGGCGGCGCAGCGCGGGCACAGACAGGCCTTGTTGCGCAGCTCGGCGGGCAGCGCCTGGAGCACGGCCGGGTCGATGGTCACGCTGTAGCACCAACAAGCCTGGGTGGCACGGCGTGGGTCGGCCAGGCTGCACTGGTTGAGGGCACCGCAAGCGGGGCAATGTTGCTTGTCATTCATGGCGGGTTTCACTGCAGACGCGGTTGCGGCCAGCCTGCTTGGCACGATAAAGCGCGCGGTCGGCGCGGGTCAGCAGGGCGTGCAGGGTATCCCCCGGTTGCAGGCTGCTCAGGCCGATGCTGGTGGTCAGCCGCAGCGGCTGGTTGTCGTAACTGAAGGTCAGCTGCTCGGTGCGTCGGCGGATCTTTTCCGCCACCTCGATGGCCTGGCGGCTTTCAGCTTCGCGCAGTAGCACGATGAATTCCTCACCGCCCCAGCGGCACAGTATATCTGACTGACGCAGGCTGCCTTGCAACACATTGGCGAATTGGCGTAGCACTTCGTCACCTGCCAGGTGGCCGTGGGTGTCGTTCAGCGCCTTGAAGTGGTCCAGATCGATCAGCAAGGCCACCAGTGGGCTGCTGTCGCGCCGTGCTTGGCGTAGCGCCTGGGCGGCGAGCAGGTCGAAGCTGCGCCGGTTGTGCAAGCCGGTGAGGCTGTCGAGCGTGGCCAAGGCTTCGGTGCTTGCCTGGTGGCGGCGGACCATGGCATGCACCAGTGCCAGCACCACCAGGGTGATCATCGTACAGATCGCCAGGTTCAGGTACAGGGCCTGGCGAATGCGGTCGAGGACGCCGGTTTCGCGTTTGTCCACCAGCAGGTACCAGTTCAGTTCGGGGAGGTGACGCACGTTGAGAAAGTGGCTGTGGTTTTCGCTGTCATGGTACTCGTGGCTGCCTTCGCCTGGCACCCACTGCTCGGCCAGCAGGGCCTTCAGCTCAGGGTTTTCCTTAAGTGGCTGGCCGACTTGCAAGCCATGCGGGCCGCCCCCGGAGCCGGTCAACAGCACCTTGCCTTTGGCATCCGTGAATAGCACCGCGCGCTGGTAGCGGCGTTGGTACTGATCGATCAGCTCGACCACCGACGATACGCTCAGGCCTACGCCTGCCGCACCGATGAAGCGCTGCTGGTAGTCGTGCACCTGGTAGTTGATGAACACAGTCAGGCTGTCCTGGTTGGCCATGTCCAGGTCGACGTTGATCTCATAAGGGGCCTTGAGTTCACGCAGACGGAAATACCAGGCATCACGCCAGGTGCCCGGTTCGACATGCTTGAGCACACCTTTGGCCTGGTAGTAGGTCAGCGTGCGATCGGACACGAAAAAGGACGTGAATATGTCCTGCTTGCCCATGACCTCGCCCAGGTAGCGCGTCATGCGTTCGGTATCCTGCTCGCCGGACAGCACCCAGTCGCGCAGGAAGGTGTCCTGGGCCATCATCGAAGCGATCAGCACCGGGCGGATCAGGTCTTTCTGGATTTCCGAGTAGACAGTGTCGGAGGTCAGCGGCAATTCGGTATTGATGATGCTGTCGCGGATGGCGCTGCGCGAGGAGAAGTAACTGAGCAGCGAAGTGGCCAGGAAGCCGCAGGCCAGTAACACGAGCAGGGTAACGATCAGCGAGCGCTGCGAGAACAGAGCGGAACGTAAGGGCATGATCTTCCCGTGATGTGTGCCGAGCCGCTTATTCTATTGAGATGGCCGGCAAATGACTGCAAGTTTTTCAGGGTTATTTCACCTGTATCAAGTTATTGCAGGAATGGCACTGCACCTGCGCGCCACTGTCTTATTCAGTGTCGATCTACACATCTTGCATCGATGCTCGCCAGCGCCGCTGTTCGGGCACTCCAGCGGTCCAGGAGGCCGCCATGTCCTATCGAATCCTGTTGATCACCCTGCTGGGGCTGATGACTTCGGCCTGTGCCCCGTACCATGACCGCGGAGGCTATTACCGTTCGGACTACTATTCTACCGACCGCTATGTGGCGCCGGGGTATTACCGCCATGACCGGTACTATGTGGCGCCTGCGCCGCGCTACTACTATCAGCCTGCTCCCCGCTACTACAATCGGTCGGCCCCTGTGCCCCATTACCGGCCCTATTCGCGGCCGGGGATGAACCAGTGGCATGGCAACCCGCGGCATGACTATGGCAATCGCCAGCGGCAAGACTACCGGCAGGACCGGGATCGCCATGACTATCGCAATGGCAGCCAGCGTTACCGGCAGGGCGATCGGCACTCCAATCGGCAGTTGGACGACCGCGGTCGCTGGGACGGGCGGCGCGGGCAGGGGCGAGGAGGAAACTGGCAGCGCTAGCTGAGCGGAGGCGGGGGCTGAAAAGCAGCCCCCGGATCAGCAAGCTAACCCACATCCGCCAATGGGTGCCGCCCTTCCCACGCCTTGGCAAAATGCGCCTCGACTACCGCCGCCGGCACTTGCGCCACATCAGGCCAGTGCCAGCGCGGCTGGTTGTCTTTGTCCTGCAGGCGAGCGCGCACGCCTTCACTGAATTCAGGGTGGCGGCAACAGTTCAAGCTCATGCTGTATTCCATCTGGAACACTTGCGCCAACGACAGGTACCGCGCCCGGCGGATCTGCTCCCAGACCAGATGCGCCGTCAGCGGGCAACCCTCGTGCAGGCGTTGGCCGGCATCTGCCAGCAATGGGTCGTCATGCCGCTTGAGCCTTTCCAGTGCGCGCCAGGCTGAGGCAGCATCAGCCACGTCGAGTAACTGATCGATCTCATGCCGTCGCGGCAGCCACTGGGCATCCGGCAGCTCGGCCCAGGCACGATGCTGTTCGGCCTTGAGCAGGCTGTTCAGTTGTATGGCAGTCTGCTCCTGCCAGTTGAGTTGCAGTAACTCCTCGATCAAGGCCTCTTGCTGGTGCTCGCCCAGGAAACGGTCAGCCAGGCCCAGGTCAAGGGCATCGCGGGCGTTGATTGGCGCACCTGTCAGGCCGAAGAACAAACCCAGCTTGCCCGGCAGCCGGGCCAGGAACCAACTGGCGCCTACGTCAGGGTACAGGCCGATGCTGATTTCCGGCATGGCCAGCCGGCTGCTGGGGGTCACGATGCGTACATTGGCGCCTTGCAGCAGCCCCATGCCGCCACCCAGCACATGCCCATGCCCCCAGCACAGTAACGGCTTGGGGTAGGTGTGCAGGGCAAAGTCCAGGCGGTATTCGGCGGCGAAGAAGGAGGCCGCCAGCGGCGGAACGCTACCGGGGTGGTCGCGGCAGGCTTGCGCCAGCGCACGTACATCGCCGCCTGCGCAAAAGGCTTTTGCCCCGTTGCCGCGCAGCAGCACGCAGACGATACCCGGGTCGCGGGCCCAGGCATGCAGCTGTTCGCCCAGCACCTCGATCATCGGCAGGTTCAGGGCATTGAGCGCCTTGGGCGCATCCAGTGTGGCGATGCCGATGCGGGCGCCATCGACGCCGGTGAGTACCTCGCAGTGAATGGTCATGGACTACCTCTCGCAAGTCATCGCTCAAGTATGGCTTGCCTGGCCGATCATGCCGGTCGTCGGTCGGATCGTTTGACAAGCGCGAAGGGCTTACCTAGTGTCGCGCCATTGTTTATGGAAGGCCCCATGACTGACGACGATCGCATCAAACTCGAACCCAGCTGGAAGGCCGCATTGCGCGGTGAATTCGACCAGCCTTACATGCATCAACTGCGCGAGTTCCTGCGTGGCGAGTACGCTGCCGGCAAGGAGATCTACCCGCCAGGGCCGCTGATCTTCAATGCGCTCAACTCGACGCCGCTGGACCAGGTGAAGGTGGTCATCCTCGGTCAGGACCCGTATCACGGGCCGGGGCAGGCACATGGCTTGTGCTTCTCGGTGCAACCGGGTGTGGCCACACCGCCGTCGCTGGTCAATATCTACAAGGAATTGCAGCGCGACCTGAACATCCCGATCCCCAGCCACGGTTACCTCCAGAGCTGGGCGGAACAAGGCGTTCTATTGCTCAACACGACCATGACCGTCGAGCGCGCCAATGCCGCGTCGCATGCCAAGAAAGGCTGGGAATTGTTTACCGACCGGGTCATCCAGGTGGTCAGTGAGCAATGCCCGAACGTGGTATTCCTGCTATGGGGGGCTCATGCGCAGAGCAAGCAGAAGCTGATCGACGGTACCAAGCACCTGGTATTGAAGTCGGTCCATCCTTCACCGCTGTCGGCGTATCGCGGGTTCATCGGTTGCGGGCATTTCAGTCGTGCAAACAGCTTCCTCGAGCAGCGGGGGCTCGGGCCCATCAACTGGGCACTGCCCCCACTGTGAGAAACCGCGGGTGGGGTACGCAATCGCTCAGGGCGTCATGCTGATGCGCGGCTCGCTGCGCTGGCCAATTGCAATACCCCGCTCATGGTTCTGGCGCACATACTCCACCAAGGCTTCCAGGTCGGAAATGCCGGTGTCCTGACGTCGCCTTCCTTCTTTGAACGTGGCCAAGCCACCGCCACCATCGGCCAGGAACAGGTTGCTGACTACGCGATAATGGGTCAACGGCTCAAGGGGTTTGCCGTGCAGACGTACACTCCCGTCGACCACACGGCTGCCGACAGGCCGTGAACCGTCCCATTCATAATGGAAACCCTTCGATACCTGCAGCGGGTTGAAACTGCCCCTGTTCCATTGAAGGTTGAGCAGTTCGGTAATCTGCCTGCCTGTCAATTCCTGAACTACCAGAGGGTTATTGAACGGTTGTACGGCGAATAATTGTTCGTAGGTCAGGTCGCTATCGGCAGGCTGGATAAGATCACTGCGCAGCCCACCCAGGTTGAGAAAGGCAATCTGTGGCTGAAACGCTTGGGTCATGGCCAATTGGGCATCCGTGACCAGGTTTCCCAAGGTTGTTTCACCGGCGGCATTTTCTTCGCGGTCAAGTTCTGCCGTCGAGATGCGTCCTATGGGTTCGAGCAGTTTTTCCCCGGACCGCTGACGCACTTCCTCCAGCAAACTCGTCAACTTGGCATTTGGCAGGTAGTTCTGTGGGTCAGCAGGAATATTACGGGCGGTGATGTTCGTGACGTGATGGGTGCCTGGCGTCACCTGCAACTTCAACTGAGTCAGGAAGTGGCCGTACTTGCCAGCCTGAGTGATGCTCAGGTCACCCACCTTGCATTGATAGCTGGCATGCGAGTGACCGCTGATGACGGCATCTACCGCAGGATCCAGCCGCTTCGCCACGTCGACGATCGCACCACCTAGCTGGCTGCAATCCTGTGTGTCGAACGGCTCGGCGGTATCCCCTCCTTGGTGCATGACCGCAATGATTGCATTGACACCTTTGGCTTTGAGCTCCGGAATCACGTCATTGATGGCTTGCGCTTCATCTGTGGCTTTGAGCCCTGCGAATGCTCTGGCCGAAACCACTTTTTCCATGTTGCGCGGTACTGCACCGACGAACGCTATCTTGACCCCTTTTACCTGCTCAATGTGATAGGCCGGTAGCAAGCGCTTGCCCGTAGTGGTATCGATCAGGTTGGACGCTATGTAAGGGAAGCCACTTCCAGGATAATTGCCGCGAAACTTGCAAGCCTTTTCAGGGCGTGTTGACTCGCACCCTCCGTGGATCTGACGAAGGAACTCGGCCTTGCCTGCATCCAGTTCGTGGTTTCCGGATGCGCTGACAATCATGCCCATCGCGCTCAGGGCCTCAAGCACAGGCTCGTCAGCCCAGAGTGCAGAAATGGCGGGGCTGCCCCCTATCAAGTCGCCAGCCCCGATGAACAGCAGATCGGGGTCCTGCGTTCGCAGTTCATCGAGCATGGCGCCGAGTGTGGCGATGCCGCCGTAGGTCAGGCGGGTAGCGCCTTGCGCGCCGGCGTAGTCTTGGGGGTTGGGTTCCAGGTAGCCGTGAAGATCATTGATGGCCACGACGTTGATCTGGACGGGGGCAGGTGACTCTGCGGCAAGACTGACTGCGCTGATGGCAAGGCATGCCCAGGCAATAGCCGAGCGACAGTTGCAAGAAAGACGGACTTTCATCATTACCTCTTGAATGCCGGGAAGTGTGGGTTTGCTGCCGATCAGGGCAGCAATCCGACTCTATTCACCCGGGCATTGGGCAAGTGGTAACTATCTATCTTCAGGGAGCTTGCAGCTTGAATGCCTGTTGTCCCACCACCGGAAAAGCGGTTCTGCGAGAAACAACACCAAAATCAGGCGCATCACCTGCAGCGCCGTCACCAGCGGCACCGACAATTGCAACGTTTCGGCCGTGAGGCTCATTTCGGCGATCCCGCCAGGCATCATCCCCAGTGTCAGTGAGCGCAAGTCCAGTGCAGTCATCATGCTCAGCAGCCACGCGGCACTGGCGGCAATCGCCATGCACAATGCCGTAGCCATCAAGGTGCGCCCCAGGAACGACGGTGCGCGGCGGAAGAACGCGCGGTTGAAGTGGCAGGCCAGGCCGCTGCCGATGAGCCACTGGCCGATCTGGCTGGCGCCATTGGGCAGGGCGATCTGCAGGTTGCCGGCCAGGCTGACCGTAGCCGCTACCAGCAATGGCCCGAACAGCCATGGGTTGGGCTGGCGCAAGCGCTGCCAAAGCAAGGCAACGGCAACGCCCAAGGGCGCAATCAGTGCCAGCCAGCCCCAGCTCACGCTACCGGTGTGGTTCAGTGGTACCCCGTCACCCAGCAAGAACTTGAACAGCGCCGGCACGCACAGCACCACTGCCAGCACACGCAAGCTCTGCGCTGCTGCCACCTGGCTGAGTACCGCGCCATTGCGCGCCCCAAGGTTGACCATTTCTCCCGAACCGCCTGGCATGCTGGCAAAGAACGCGGTGGCACGGTCTTCGCCGGCTCGCCGCAGCAGCCATACGCTGATCACGCTGGACAGGGTGGTGAACAACGCGCCGAAGAGGATCAGCGCGAAATGGCTGGCCACTTGCTCGATCACCGCTGGCGTGAAGTGCAGGCCAATACCGATGCCGATGATCCACTGCCCGCACTTGCGGCCGTTGGGGATTTCCGAAAGTTGCCAGGGCGTCAGGCAGCGCACCAGGATGATCGCCAGCAATGAACCGACCATCCATGGCAAAGGCCAGCCGACCTTGCTGGCGGCAAAACCGCCAGCAAGGCCGACCAACCCGGTCGCGACGAACCATGGCAACGACCGATCAGGCATCGGCCAAGGCCCGGCGCTGCAGGCTGCGTTTGCGCCAGATGCGCAGCAGCGGCAGGGCGAGCATTGCCACAACCAGCGCCCAGATGCCCATGCTGATTGGGCTCGACCAGAGGATGCCCAGTTCACCGTTGGAGATCGACAGCGCCCGGCGCAGGTTCTGCTCCATCAGCCCGCCGAGGATGAAGCCCAGCAGAATCGGCGACAGAGGGAAGTCCAGCTTGCGCATGATGTAGCCCATGATGCCGATGCCGACCATGAGGAACAGGTCGAAGGTAGTGGCATGCACGGCGTACACGCCGATCGCGGTGATGATGGCGATCACCGGCACCAGCGCCCAGTTTGGCACGGCGAGGATACGGGTGAAGATGCGGATCATCGGGATGTTGAGGACCACCAGCATGATGTTGGCGACGAACAGCGAGGCAATCAGGCCCCAGACGATATCTGGCTGCTGCTCGAACAGCAGTGGGCCAGGGGTGATGTTGTACAGGGTCAGGGCGCCGATCATCACCGCCGTGGTGCCGGAGCCGGGTACGCCCAAGGTCAGCATCGGTACCAGGGCGCCACAGCAGGACGCACCAATGGCAGTTTCCGGCGCTGCCAGGCCACGGGCATCGCCCTTGCCGAACTTGCCGCTTTCACCCGCCAGGCGCTTCTCGGTCATGTAGGCCACGGCGCTGGCCAGCGTTGCGCCGGCGCCGGGTAGAACACCCATGATGAAACCGAGCAGGCCGCAACGGATGTTGACCAGGAACACCGAGGCCGCTTCCTTGAAGTTGAACAGCATGCGGCCGGTAGCCTTGACTGCCTGGTGACCATGGTGGGTCTTTTCCAGCAGCAGGAGGATTTCGCTGATGGAGAACAGGCCCAGCACGAGCACCACGAACTGAATGCCGTCGGCCAGGTGCACGCTGTCACCGGTGAAGCGGTACACGCCGCTGTTGGCGTCGATGCCGACCGCCGACAGGAACAGGCCGATGAGTGCGGCAATGAAGGTTTTCAGTGGCTTGTCACCGGCCATGCCACCCAGCGCGACGATGGCGAACACCATCAGCACAAAGTACTCCGCCGGGCCGAAGGCGATGGCCCATTTCGCCAGCAGCGGGGCGAACAGCACCATGCCGCAGGTGGCGATGAAGGCGCCGATGAACGAACTCCAGGCCGACAACGACAGGGCAACACCGGCCAGGCCCTGGCGGGCCATCGGGTAACCATCGAGGGTGGTCATCACGGTCGAGGCTTCGCCCGGGATGTTCAGCAGGATCGAGCTGATACGCCCGCCATATTCACAGCCCAGGTACACCGCGGCCAGCAGGATCAGCGCCGATTCCGGCGGCAGCCCGAGGGCAAAGGCGATGGGAATCAGCAGGGCTACGCCGTTGATCGGGCCCAGGCCCGGCAGCAGGCCGACCACGGTACCGATCAGGGTGCCGGAGAGGGCGGTGACCAGGTTGTAGGGGGACAGGGCAATGCCGAAGCCCTGGCCCAGGTAGCTCAAGGTATCCATGTGTCAGTTCTCCAGTACGCTCAGCAGGCCAAGGGGCAGGGGCACGTCCATCACGCGGTCGAACAGCCAGTAGAGGAAAATGCTCATGCCGACCACCACGATGGCGCTGCGCAGTCCGCGGCCACCGTACAGCCGGGCCATGGGCAGGCCGACCAGGACAGCGCTGAGGATGAAACCGAGGGCTTCGAAGGTGGCGGCGAAGACGAGCAGCAGGCCGACACAGGCGGTGATCTTGATCAGGGTCTCGCGATCCAGTTCTGGTTCGTCATCCTTGCGCACGATGGGCGTTGGGCGGAACACCAGGTACAGCAGGCCCAGCCCCATCAGGCCGAGCACCAGCAGCGGGTAGGCGCGCGGGCCCACCGGTTCATAGGAAAATGCAGCCTGGTAGGGCCAGGCCATGACGGCCAGGGCGGCACACACCGCAAGCAGGGCCAGGGCGAAAATGCGTTGAAGGATCATTGGGGAATCCTCGTTGGGATTGCTCAAGTGAAATGCAAATCCTGTGGGAGCGGCCTTGCGTCGCGATCGGGCGCGAAGCGGCCGCCAAACTTGCCGATGCGATCTGTCCGAAGCATCGTATCGGCTGTGCCAGGGGCCGCTTCGCGCCCGATCGCGACACAAGGCCGCTCCCACAGGGGTGGTGTTACTGGATCAGGCCGAATTCCTTGGCCAGTGCCTTGTAGTCAGCCACTTGCTTCTTCACATAGCCGTCCAGCTCTTCGCCGGTCATGGCGAACGGGAACAGCTCGCGCTGGTCTCGCAGCTTGGCGAAGTCCTCTGAGGCCAGCATCTTGTCGAACGAGGCCTTCCACCAGGCGTAATCCTCGTCGCTCACCTTTGGCCCCAGGTAGAAACCACGCACCACCGGCCAGACGATGTCGTAGCCCTGCTCCTTGGCCGTCGGGATGTCTTTCATTTCCGGCTCGTCCAGGCGGT
This sequence comes from Pseudomonas sp. yb_5, assembly GCF_043103865.1. Classification (NCBI taxonomy): domain Bacteria; kingdom Pseudomonadati; phylum Pseudomonadota; class Gammaproteobacteria; order Pseudomonadales; family Pseudomonadaceae; genus Pseudomonas; species Pseudomonas sp. yb_5. Next base: position 21,848 of record NZ_JBICKE010000085.1, on the reverse strand, counting down.
TTTCCGAGAACACTGCGAGGAGGCGCATGTTGCCGCTCTGGATGTGCGGCATGGAGTCGGAAATGTCGGTAGAGCCGACCTGGATGTGACCACCCAGCAGTGCCGTGGCGATTTCGCCACCGCCTTCCAGGGCCACGTAGCGCAGGTCGCGCGGGTTGATGCCTGCGGCCTTGGCGATCAACGCGGTCTGCATCCAGTCCTGGCTGCCGACGGTACCGCCGGAACCGATCACGACCTTGCTCGGATCTTTCTTCAGCGCTGCGACCAGGTCATCAAGGGTCTTGTAGGGCGAGTCGCTCTTCACCGCGATGGCACCGTAGCTGGTGCCGACGGCAGCCAGCCATTTCACCGCATTCTCGTCGAAACGGCCGAACTTGCCCTGGGCCAGGTTAAGCAGCGAGCCGCTGGACCAGGCCACCAGCGTGCCGGCGTCTGCCGGGCGCTGGGCGACCACGGCGTTGTAGGCTACCGCGCCGACACCGCCGGGCATGTAGGTGACGCGCATTGGCTTGCTGAGGATCTTTTCTTGCACCAGTGCGCTTTGCACCAGCTTGCAGGTCAGGTCAAAGCCACCACCGGGTGAGGCGGGTGCGATGCATTCGGGGCGTTTCGGTTCTGCAGCGAGGGCGTTGCCGGCCAACAGCAGGCAGCCGGTAGCGAGGACGAGGCGGCGCAGTGAAAAGGTCATCGTCGATCTCCGTGAGCGTTGTTGTTATCGGATTACCGCTATGGGGTTACCACAGCGCCACGCTGTAGCTGACCAACAGCCTCACTTCATCCGCGTCGCGGGCGAAGTTGGAGCGGAAGGTGGCGTTGCGCAGGCGCACGGCGACGTTCTTCAACGGGCCGCTTTGTACCACGTACTTCAGTTCGGTGTTGCGTTCCCACTCTTTGCCTTCGCCACCGGCAGCCCGGCTGACGTTGTCACCGCTGACGTAACGGGTCATGAAGGTCAGGCCCGGTACGCCGAGTGCGGCGAAGTTGTAGTCGTAGCGCGCCTGCCAGGAGCGTTCGTCGGCACCGGCGAAGTCGTTGATCTGGACGAAGTTGACCAGGTACGGGTTGGCGCCATCCACATACGGGAAGGCGCTTTCGCCAGACAGCTGCTGCCAGGCAGCGCTGACCTTGTGCCCGCCCAGGGCATAGCTGAGCATGCCGTTGAAGGTGGTGTTGTCGATGTTGCCGGCCTTGGCTGCGCCAGCGTCGTCACTTATCGCAAGGCGCAGGTCGGCACCCAAGGTGCCCGGGCCCCATGGTTGGGTGGCGACCATGCCGATGAAGTGCTGGCGGTAAATATCGTCGAGCTGGGCGAAGTGGTAGCTGCCGGTGATGCGGTCGGTGAACTGGTAGTCGAGCCCGCCCAGAGCCAGATTGTCAGCGCTGAAAGAGCCACCGAAGCGGCCGTTCTTGTTGTTCAGCGCCAGGTCTTCCCAGTTGGTGTCGTTGCGGTCCTTGGCCTTGTCTATGCGGCCACCGGTGAAGGTCAGGCCCTTGATCTCCTTGGAGGTGAGCAGGCCACCCTCGAAGGTTTGCGGCAGGATACGCCCATCGTTGGGCTGCAGCGTCGGCAGTTCGGGGATCAGGGAGCCGATCTTGAGTTCAGTCTGGGAGATCTTCACCTTGCCGGTCAGGCCCAGCTTGGAGTATTCGTCGGCAGCCTTGCCGTCATCGTGGGTCGGCAGCAGGCCGCTGTTGGCACGGTCCGGGCTGGAGTCGAGCTTGATGCCGAGCATGCCCAATGCGTCCAGGCCAAAGCCCACGGTGCCATCGGTGTAGCCAGACTCGAAATTGAGCATGAAGCCCTGGGCCCATTCATCGCGCTTGGATTGCTGCGCGCTGGTGCCGTCGCGGAAGTCGCGATTGAAGTACATGTTGCGGGTTTCGAAGGTGGCCGTGCTGTCTTCGAAGAAGGCGGCCTGGCTCATCGGGGCGACACCGGCAAGCGCGAGGGCGCTGGCGATGGCCGAGGGGCGTGCGATAAAGGAACGGGTAGGCGCGAACGCCTGCGGCTGCGATGACAGCATCGTCGAGGACTCCGTTTATTGTTCTTATTCGTTGCACCTTGCTGGTGCTTTTTTCGGCGCGAAGGGCGACCGTGGTGCGATGCTAGGCAACGAACCTTTCGCTAACCTTTCAGCGTGAAAGGTTTGTCACGAGGGGCTTCACAGGCGTGATGACAGCGGTACACTCCGCGCCACCGTCCCACCCGAGCAGGGAGAACCCGATGCGTGTGCTGCTGGTCGAAGACCACCTGCAACTGGCCGAAAGCGTGGCCCAGGCCTTGAAAAGCCATGGCCTGACCGTAGATGTGCTGCATGACGGCGTGGCGGCCGACCTGGCGCTGGCCAGTGAGGAATACGCTGTGGCAGTGCTGGATGTCGGCCTGCCGCGCATGGACGGCTTTGAGGTGCTGGCGCGTCTGCGAGGACGTGGCAAGACTTTGCCGGTGCTGATGCTGACTGCGCGCAGCGACGTCAAGGACCGGGTCCATGGCCTGAACCTGGGCGCCGACGATTATCTGGCCAAGCCGTTTGAGCTGACCGAGCTGGAAGCGCGGGTCAAGGCCTTGCTGCGTCGTAGTGTGCTCGGTGGCGAGCGCCAGCAACGCTGTGGGCCGTTGGTGTATGACCTGGACACCCGGCGCTTCACCCTCGGTGACGACAACCTGGCGCTGACTTCGCGCGAGCAGAGTGTGCTGGAAGCGCTGATCGCTCGTCCGGGCCGGGTGATGAGCAAGGAGCAGCTGGCTGCCCAGGTGTTTGGCCTGGACGAAGAAGCCAGCCCTGACGCCATCGAAATCTACATTCACCGGCTGCGCAAGAAGCTCGACGGGCACCCTGTGGCCATCGTCACTTTCCGCGGTCTGGGCTATTTGCTCGAGCACCGCGATGCGTGACAACGGCAGCCTGCGCGGGCGCTTGCTGGGTAATTTGGCACTGTTGCTGGTGGTGCTGATGCTGGCCAGCGGCCTTAGCGCCTACTGGAATGGCCGCGAGGCCGCCGACACCGCCTACGACCGCACCCTGCTGGCTTCGGCGAGGACCATCGCCGCGGGCCTGTCGCAGCGTGATGGTTCGTTGAGCGCGGATGTGCCTTACGTGGCGTTGGACACATTCGCCTATGACAGTGCGGGGCGCATTTACTATCAGGTGCTGGATATCAAGCAAAGGCTGATTTCTGGCTACGAGAACCTGCCGCCACCGCCGCCTGGCACGCCGCGCACCGATGACTATCCGGCATTGGCGCGTTTCTACAACGCCACTTACCTTGGCCAGGACGTTCGTGTGGTCAGCCTGCTTAAGCCGGTAAGCGAGCCGAACATGAACGGCATGGCAGAAATCCGCGTAGCCGAAACCGAGGAAGCGCGGGTGCGTATGGCCCGAGGGTTGATGGCCGATACCCTGCTGCGTCTGGGCATGCTGGCACTGGCGGCGTTGGTGATGGTGTGGTTTGCCGTGAGCGCCGCGTTGCGGCCTTTGGAGCGCCTGCGCACAGCGGTGGAAGAACGCCAGCCGGACGACTTGCGAGCGTTGCCGGTGGTACAGGTACAGCGTGAACTGAGCCCGTTGGTGCGCGCCTTGAACCACTTTACCGAGCGCTTGCGTGGCCAGTTCGAGCGCCAGGCGCAGTTCATTGCCGACGCGGCCCACGAACTGCGTACGCCGCTGGCGGCATTGAAGGCGCGGGTCGAGCTGGGCTTGCGCTCGGCCGAGCCGCAGGAGTGGCGGCAGACCTTGGAGTCTGCAGCCCAGGGTACCGACAGGCTGACCCATCTGGCCAACCAGTTGTTATCGTTGGCGCGTGTCGAGAATGGCGCACGGGCAATCGCTGAAGGCGGTGCGCAGCGTCTGGACTTGAGCCAGTTGGCCCGCGAGCTGGGCATGGCCATGGCGCCTTTGGCGCACAAGCGCGGGGTGGCGCTGGCGCTGGAGGCCGAGGCGCCGGTATGGCTGAAAGGGGAGCCGACGTTGCTCAACGAGTTGTTGAGCAACCTGGTGGACAATGCCTTGGCGCATACGCCAGCGGGTGGCAATGTGATTTTGCGGGTAATGGCGCCGGCAGTGCTGGAAGTGGAAGACGACGGGCCAGGTATTCCCGAGGCCGAGCGCGAACGAGTGTTCGAGCGCTTCTACCGGCGAAGTGCGCAGGGCAGTGGATTAGGGCTGGCGATCGTTGGCGAGATCTGTCGGGCGCACCTGGCTCAGGTGAGCCTGCATGATGGCGAGAAGGGCGGGTTGCGGGTACGGGTGAGTTTTATAGCGGATTGATGGCTTGCCTGTGTCGGCCCTTTCGCGGGCTCACCTGCGAAAGGGCCCTGGCAGGCTGTTACAGCTCAGCGCAACATGCTCCGCGCCTCTAGCAGTTCATCGACCTCCAGCTCGGTGCCAAACGGCAGCCCCAGATGGCGGTAAGCCGGTAGCGCAGCCAATGGCCGGTGGCGCCCGCGCTGGCTGATGCAGCGGGCGATCTGCACGATGTCGATGTAATCGATCTTGTCCGTCTGGCGGTCCAGGTCATGAACCTGGCTTGGCAGGTGGACCAACTGCTCCGGAAACTCCCAGGCCTTGAGGATCTTGTCCCCCAGCACCGGCTGGAGTTGCTCGATCACGTAATGCAGGCAAACCGGGTCGGACAACAGTTCGTTGTGCTCTTCGGCATAGATGAGTACCGGCAGCGCGCCAATCTGGTTGACCAGCCCACCCAAGGTGGCCTGGTCAGGCTTGAGGGATGTAAAGCGGCGGCAGATTTCGTAGCTGATGCCCGCCACTTCCAGACTACTGGCCCAGATATCGCGCAGTTTCTGCTCGACTGCGGACGAGCGGGCATGGAAAATCTGCTCGATCACCAGGCCGATGGCCAGGTTGCAGCTGTAGTTGATGCCTAGCCGCGTGATGGCGGTATGCAGGTCGGTAACCTCGACCGCAGCACGCAGCAGTGGGCTGTTGACGACCTTGATCAGGCGTGCTGAAAGGGCCGCGTCGCGACCGATCACCTTGCTCAGGGCCGCTACGCTGATCTCGCTGTCTTCCGCTGCTTCGCGGATGCTCAAGGCAACCTCGGGCAGGGTTGGCAGGACCAGGTCATCCTTTTCGATGGCGTCGAGCAATTGTGCTTGAACCAACTCGGCCAGCTTGTTCATGGGCATGTCTACCGCAGTGGTGGTGCGGCCCCGCCACAAGGGTGGGGCAGGCTGGTCAGCGCTGGATTTCCCGGTCGCGGTCCAGTTCGTAAGGCAGGGTCAGTACCTGCAGGCGCGGGCCTTCGAGGCTGCCCAGGTGCAGGTTGCCGTCTTCCACCGCCTCGGCGCTGAGCACCGCGAGCAGTTCGCAGCCCGCGCCGTTGCCGGCAGCAATGACCACTTCACCGACCGACGAACCATGGGTGGGCGAGAAAATCTCGGCGCCCGGGGCCGGAATGGCCTGCTGGTCCAGTGCCAGGCGGTACTGGCGGCGTTTGAGTTTGCCCAGGTACTGCATGCGGGCGACGATTTCCTGGCCGGTGTAGCAGCCTTTCTTGAAGCTGACGCCGTCGACAGCCTGCAGGTTGATCATCTGCGGAATGAACAGCTCACGGGTCGGGCCCATGACCTGGCCGATACCTGCGCGAATCTGCCCCAGCAGCCAGTCGTTGATACTGCCTTCGGGCAGCGCTGCGGCAAGGGCCTGGCGTACAGGCTCGGCTTCAGCTGCCGGCACCCACAGTTCAACCCGGCCAGCGGATGCGGTGATGGCGATCAGCCTATCATGGCGCACGGTGCTACCGGCGGCTGCGGGCACGACAAGCCCCAGCGCCTGCAGTGCAGAGTCGCCACCTTGCAGGCCGAAGCGTACCCATGCTGTGCTTTCGTCGGTCAGCGTGGCCTTGGAGAACACGGCGTACTTTTTCAGGTCGGCCAGTTGTGCGTCGAGCAGTTCGCTGGCCATGGCCAGCAGGTAGCCGTTGCCTTCGGGCACTATACGGAAGCTCGACTGCATGCGTCCCTTGACCATGCAGCGGGCGCCGAGGCTGGCGTATTCCTGGCTGAGGTAGTTGATGTTGCAGGTCAGCTGGCCTTGCAGGAACTTGCCTGCATCGGAGCCGCGGACGGCGAGGATGCCCTCGTGGGACAGGGGGCAGAAGAAAGCGGAATCGGCCATGGGTCATCGCGGTGGCTAAAGACTGGCGGCCATCATAGAACGCCGGTAACAAAATAGGTAGGTGACTAGACCAACGCCCGGTGTCGCTTCGCGCGCCTGGCTGTATACTGGCGGCCCATTCGAGGAGGGCCCCATGGTCGAACAAACTGAACTCAACCGGCTTTTCTGGCACAGCCGCCGCGGCATGCTGGAACTGGACGTACTGCTGGTGCCTTTCACCCAGGAAGTCTACCCCACCCTCAATGAGACCGACCGTGAACTGTACGTGCGTCTCTTGAGCTGCGAGGATCAGGACATGTTCGGCTGGTTCATGGAGCGCACCGAGTCCGAAGACCCGGAACTGCAGCGCATGGTCCGCATCATTCTGGACCGTGTCCAGCCCAAGTGAGTGCTTCGAGTGCCGCTGGCAAGGCTCGCGCCTGCTGCTGGCGGTCTACCTGGCTTGTCAGGTTCTGGCGTGGCTTGCCGTGTGGGCGAGCCCGCTGCCCGGGTGGTTGGCCTTATCGGTTGTCGCCGCCTGCTCGGCCCACGCTTGCTGGGCCATTCCCCGACGTATTCTGCTGACCCATGACCATGCTGTTGTCGGCCTGCGCCGTGATGTGCGGGGCTGGCAGGTGCTCAGCCGTGCCCGTGGCTGGCAGCGGGTTCGGTTGTGCCGGGACAGCGTGGCGTTGCCACGGCTGGTGGTTTTGCGCTTTGAGCGGGTGGGGCGTTGGCTGGGGCAAAGCCAGTGCATACCTCAGGATGCGCTAGGGGCTGACGAGCATCGGCGCTTGCGGGTGCGGTTGAAGTTCAGCCGGCGGCGCTGGGCCGAGGTGAGCCGGGCATAGATCAAGACCGGGTCAGCTTCTTTGCGGGCTCGCCCGCTCCCACAGGTACCGCGCAATGCTGCAAGGCAGTCAAATTCCTGTGGCAGCGGGCGAGCCCACGAAGGCCGCGACGCCGTTTTCAGAGCGGGCTGAGGATGGTGTCCTTGGCCTCGTCCAGCATCCCCGGATAATCCAGTGTGTAATGCAACCCACGGCTTTCCTTGCGCTGCATGGCTGACAGGATCATCAGCTCGGCCACCTGCGCCAGGTTGCGCAGCTCGATCAGGTCACGGCTGACCTTGTAGTTGCTGTAGAACTCGTCGATTTCATCCAGCAGCAGGCGAATGCGGTGCTGGGCCCGCTGCAGGCGCTTGCTGGTGCGTACGATGCCGACGTAGTCCCACATGAAGCGCCGCAGTTCGTCCCAGTTGTGCGCAATGATCACATCCTCGTCCGAGTCGGTCACCTGGCTGGCGTCCCAGCCGGGCAAGGCCTTGGGCAGGGCCACTTGCTCCAGGTGCGCCTGGATGTCGGAAGCGGCGGCGCGACCATAGACAAAACATTCCAGCAGCGAGTTGCTGGCCATGCGGTTGGCGCCGTGCAGGCCGGTGAAACTGGTTTCGCCGATGGCATACAGGCCAGGCACGTCGGTGTGGCCGCAGTCGTCGACCATCACCCCGCCGCAGGTGTAATGCGCCGCAGGCACCACCGGTATCGGCTGACGGGTGATATCGATGCCAAAGGCCAGGCAGCGCTCGTACACCGTGGGGAAGTGGCTCTTGACGAAATCAGCAGGCTTGTGAGTGATGTCCAGGTAGACGCAGTCCACGCCCAGGCGCTTCATCTCGTGGTCGATGGCGCGGGCCACGATGTCCCGGGGGGCCAGCTCTTCGCGCGGGTCGAAGCGCGGCATGAAACGTTCGCCGTTGGGCAGGCGCAGCAGGGCGCCTTCGCCGCGCAGGGCTTCGGTGATCAGGAAGCTCTTGGCCTGCGGGTGATACAGGCAGGTGGGGTGGAACTGGTTGAATTCCAGGTTCGCCACCCGGCAGCCGGCCCGCCAGGCCATGGCGATACCGTCGCCGCAGGCACCATCGGGGTTGCTGGTATAGAGGTAGACCTTGGCCGCACCGCCAGTGGCCAGCACGGTGAAGCGCGCGCCGAACGTGTCTACCTCACCGGTGTTGCGGTCGAGCACGTAGGCGCCCAGGCAGCGTTCGCCGGGTAGGCCCAGACGGCGTTCGGTGATCAGGTCGACCGCCACCCGCTGCTCCAGCAGCTGGATGTTCGGGCGCTGGCGAGCCTGTTCCAGCAGCGTCGTGAAAATTGCCGCGCCGGTAGCGTCGGCGGCGTGGATGATGCGCCGGTGGCTATGGCCCCCTTCACGGGTGAGGTGGAACTCGAAGCCACCATCGTCGACGCTGTAGTGCTCATCGCGGGTGAAGGGCACGCCTTGCTCGATCAGCCACTGGATCGCTTCGCGGCTGTGCTCGACGGTAAAGCGCACCGCGTCTTCATGGCACAGCCCGCCGCCAGCATTGAGGGTGTCCTCGACATGCGACTGCACAGTATCGGTATTGTCCAGCACGGCAGCGACGCCGCCCTGGGCCCAGAAGGTCGAGCCATTGGCCAGGTCGCCCTTGCTCAACACGGCAACGCGAAGGTGGTTGGGGAGGTTAAGTGCCAGGCTGAGACCGGCGGCACCGCTGCCGATCACCAGGACATCATGTTGGAATTGTTGGCTCATGTCGGGACACTAGTAATCTTTGGGAGGGGCACGGCACAATGGTCACGCGCGGATGGCATTGTGAAACTATCGTTAAACGTGGTCGGATGCCTTTATAGCAGCCCCAGGTGGCCAATTTCCATGCTGCCTGCCAGGTTGCGATAACCTTTGTGGGAACTTTCCGACATGGCCGGAAATCCTATGAAGGCTGCCCGCACGCCACAATTTGCCGCGGCGACGCAGGGCGGCAGGCCTTTCCGGGCTTTACCCCTGCGTATTTGAAACCTGATTATCGACGTAGCCGGCCGTGACCGCGCCGCGTCTTCCGTGCAAGCCGACCAAGGGCTGCAGGAAACTTGCTTGGAGGGGAGAACTTTTGCGCAAAGCCCGAGTCTATGGTTGCAAGCCTGAACGATGGCTGATGCAACGCTCCTTCGAGTTCACTGAGGAGTGTTCATGCTAACCCAGGAAGAGGATCAGCAGCTTGTCGAGCGCGTGCAGCGCGGCGACAGGCGAGCTTTCGATCTGTTGGTGCTGAAGTATCAGCACAAGATTCTCGGGTTGATCGTGCGGTTTGTCCACGATACCCACGAGGCCCAGGATGTAGCACAGGAAGCCTTCATCAAGGCCTACCGTGCGCTTGGCAACTTCCGCGGCGACAGTGCGTTTTATACGTGGCTGTACCGCATCGCCATCAACACGGCGAAGAACTACCTGGTGTCCCGTGGAAGACGGCCGCCAGACAGTGATGTGAGCTCCGAGGATGCGGAGTTTTACGACGGCGATCATGGCCTCAAGGATCTCGAGTCACCAGAGCGCTCGTTGTTGCGGGATGAAATCGAAGGCACCGTCCATCGCACCATCCAGCAACTGCCCGAAGACCTGCGTACGGCATTGACGCTACGCGAGTTCGACGGGCTGAGTTATGAAGACATTGCCAGTGTCATGCAATGTCCGGTGGGTACCGTGCGCTCTCGAATCTTCCGCGCTCGGGAGGCCATAGATAAAGCCCTGCAGCCGTTGTTGCAGGAAACCTGAGACAGCGGCGACAGCGCCAAGAGAGGAACCGCCATGAGTCGTGAAGCTTTGCAGGAATCGCTGTCCGCGGTGATGGATAACGAAGCGGATGAACTGGAATTGCGTCGGGTGTTGAACGCCGTCGACGAAGCCGAAACCCGTGCCACCTGGTCGCGTTACCAGGTTGCCCGTGCAGCCATGCACAAGGAGCTGCTGCTGCCTAATCTGGATATCGCATCGGCGGTGTCTGCTGCACTGGCCGACGAAGCCGTGCCAGCCAAGGTCAAGAAAGGCCCCTGGCGCAGCATTGGCCGTCTGGCGGTAGCGGCCTCGGTTACCGTGGCGGTGCTGGCTGGTGTACGTATGTACAACCAGGACGAGATCACTGGGGCTGAGCTTGCTGCCCAGCAGCCAGTCCAGCAAGGCCTGAGTGTGCCACAAGCGCAAGGCCCGGCCGTTTTGGCAGGCTATAGTGAGAGCAGTGAGCAACCGACCGGGCCAATGGCCAATGGCGTGCTGCAGAACCAGGCCGGCTGGGATCAGCGTCTGCCAGGCTACCTGCGCCAGCATGCCCAGGAATCTGCGCTCAAGGGCACTGAAACCGCATTGCCGTATGCCCGCGCCGCCAGCCTGGAAAACCGTTAAGTAAGGAGGATCATGCGCGCGCTACCTCTCCTGTCGCTGCTGATTGGCAGCTGCATGACGGTGCCAGCATTGGCGGCCAATTCTTCGCCTGAGGCGAGTGAGTGGCTGAACAAGCTGGCACAGGCCGAGCAAAAACAGAGCTATCAAGGTTCGTTCGTCTACGAACGCAATGGCAGTTTCTCCTCTCACGACATCTGGCACAGGGTCGAGGACGGCAAAGTCAGCGAGCGGCTGTTGCAGCTTGATGGCACCGCCCAGGAAATCGTGCGCGTGGATGGCAAGGTGGAGTGCGTCAGTGGGGCCTTGGCCAGCGGTGTCATGGCGCCGCCGGACACCGCACCGCGTGTGCTTGATCCGCTGAAACTGATGGGCTGGTACGATTTGAGTGTGGCAGGCAAGTCGCGGGTCGCCGGGCGCGATGCCGTGATCATCACGCTCACTCCACGCGATCAGCACCGCTATGCTTTCGAATTGCATCTGGACCGTCACTCGGGCTTGCCGCTGCGTTCGTTGATGCTCAACGACAAGGGGCAGTTGCTGGAACGCTTCCAGATGACCCGTCTCGATATCGATGACATCCCCAGCGACGCAGACCTGCGTCCAGGTGCTGCTTGCAAGCCAGTGCAGCAACTGGCGGCCGGGAGCAATGATAGCGCCGCGGGTTGGCGTTCGGACTGGCTGCCACCCGGTTTCGAGTTGGTCAACAGCTCGGTACGCCGCGATCCCAAGCGCAACAGTTCGGTCAGCAGCCTGATGTACGACGACGGCCTGGCGCGTTTTTCGGTATTCATCGAGCAAGTGAGCGATGATGGCGGCACCGACATGCGCACCCAGTTAGGCCCGACCTCGGCGGTTTCGCGTCGCCTGAATACACCAAAGGGCAAAGTGATGGTGACCGTGGTTGGCGAAATCCCGCTGGGTACGGCAGAGCGCGTCGCCCTGTCGATGCGCCCCCAGGATGCCCAGGCGCGCCAGTAATGGCACGTTTTTGCGGGTTGAGCCAAGGTGGGCGGTCATGCGGCTGAAATGAAATTAAAGCATTGTCATTTGCAATCTATCGGCAAATTTTCTATAGGTCAGGCTTTGAAGAGCCTGGCCTTTTCTGCTTTGTGCAGGGGTCTTTCTAAACTACCGCTCGTTGTGACGGGAGTCGTATGTCAATACCACGCTTGAAATCCTACCTAATAATGTTCGCTGCTGTGCTGATGCTCGGCCAGGTACTCACCGCCCAGGCCGAGGAAGCCCTGCCGGACTTCACCACCCTGGTGGAGCAGGCTTCGCCGGCGGTGGTCAACATCAGTACCAAGCAGAAGCTGCCTGACCGCCGGATCGCGGCAGGTCAGATGCCGGACCTGGAAGGCCTGCCGCCGATGTTCCGTGAATTCTTCGAGCGCAACATGCCACAGCAGCCGCGCTCGCCGCGCGGCGACCGCCAGCGCGAGGCACAGTCGCTGGGCTCGGGCTTCATCATCTCCAGTGATGGCTATGTGCTGACCAATAACCATGTGGTGGCCGATGCTGATGAGATCATCGTCCGCCTGTCGGACCGCAGCGAGCTGCAGGCCAAGCTGGTCGGCACCGACCCGCGTACCGACGTGGCGCTGCTGAAGGTCGACGGCAAGAACCTGCCGACCGTGAAGCTGGGTGATTCCGAGAAGCTCAAGGTGGGCGAGTGGGTACTGGCCATCGGTTCCCCGTTCGGCTTCGACCATTCGGTGACCAAAGGTATTGTCAGCGCCAAGGGCCGGACCCTGCCCAATGACACCTACGTACCGTTCATCCAGACCGACGTTGCCATCAATCCGGGTAACTCCGGCGGCCCGCTGTTCAACATGAAAGGCGAAGTGGTGGGTATCAACTCGCAGATCTTCACCCGTTCTGGCGGTTTCATGGGCCTGTCGTTCGCCATCCCGATCGATGTGGCGATCGATGTCTCCAACCAGTTGAAGAAAGACGGCAAGGTCAGCCGCGGCTGGCTGGGCGTGGTGATTCAGGAGGTCAACAAGGACCTGGCTGAATCGTTCGGCCTGGACAAGCCGGCGGGTGCCCTGGTGGCCCAGGTGTTGGAAGACGGCCCGGCGGCCAAGGGCGGCCTGCAGGTGGGCGACGTGATCCTCAGCATGAACGGTCAGCCAATCGTCATGTCGGCCGATCTGCCGCACCTGGTTGGCAGCCTCAAGGATGGCGAGAAGGCCAAGCTGGAAATCATCCGCAACGGCAAACGCCAGACCCTCAACATCAGCGTCGGTGCACTGCCGGACGACGACGTCGACATCGGCACCGGTGCCGACGGCAGCGCCGAGCGCAGCAGCAACCGCCTGGGGGTATCGGTCGCCGACCTGACCGCCGAGCAGAAAAAGTCGCTGGAGCTCAAAGGTGGCGTGGTCATCAAGGAAGTGCAGGATGGCCCGGCAGCCATGATCGGCTTGCGCCCGGGTGATGTCATCAGCCATCTGAACAACCAGGCCATCGGTTCGGCCAAGGAATTCACCGAAATCGCCAAGGAACTGCCGAAGAACCGTTCTGTGTCGATGCGCGTGCTGCGTCAGGGCCGCGCCAGCTTCATCACCTTCAAGCTCGCTGAATAAGCGGTTTCGCAAGGCGAAAGGGCAGCTTCGGCTGCCCTTTTTCATGAATATTCACAATTGCGGGAATGATTGCTGTGTACAGTCGGACAGAGGAATCTCCCATAACCCAGCAGCTTAAGGTACAATTCCCGGCTATTTTTCGGCGGGCGTCCGGCTCGCAGCCTTTTCGAGTGTTGACCCGTGAGTGATTTGAGTCATATCCGCAATTTCTCCATCATCGCCCACATCGACCATGGCAAGTCGACGCTGGCTGACCGTTTCATCCAGATGTGCGGCGGCCTGACGGCGCGCGAGATGGAAGCCCAGGTGCTCGATTCCATGGACCTGGAGCGTGAGCGCGGTATCACCATCAAGGCCCACAGCGTCACGCTTCACTACAAGGCGCAGGACGGCAAGATCTACCAGCTGAACTTCATCGATACCCCCGGCCACGTCGACTTCACCTACGAAGTCTCGCGCTCGCTGGCGGCCTGTGAGGGGGCGCTGCTGGTGGTCGACGCCGGCCAGGGCGTGGAAGCCCAGTCCGTAGCCAACTGCTACACCGCCATTGAGCAGGGCCTGGAGGTCATGCCGGTCCTGAACAAGATGGACCTGCCCCAGGCCGACCCTGACCGTGTCAAGGACGAGATCGAGAAGATCATCGGTATCGACGCCACCGACGCCGTAGCCTGCAGTGCCAAGAGCGGCATGGGCGTGGACGAGGTGCTCGAGCGCCTGGTGCACACCATCCCCGCGCCGAAAGGCGAGATCGATGCACCGCTGCAAGCCCTGATCATCGACTCCTGGTTCGACAACTACCTGGGTGTGGTCTCGCTGGTGCGCGTGCGCCAGGGCCGCGTCAAGAAAGGCGACAAGATCCTGGTCAAGTCCACCGGCAAGGTGCACCTGGTCGACAGCGTCGGTGTCTTCACCCCGAAACATACCCAGACTGCCGATCTGAAAGCCGGTGAAGTAGGCTTCATCATCGCCAGCATCAAGGACATTCACGGCGCCCCGGTTGGCGACACCCTGACCCTGTCCTCGACCCCTGAGGTCGAAGTGTTGCCAGGCTTCAAGAAGATCCAGCCGCAGGTCTACGCCGGCCTGTTCCCGGTCAGCTCCGACGACTTCGAGGATTTCCGCGACGCTTTGCAGAAGCTGACCCTGAACGACTCCTCGCTGCAGTACATGCCGGAAAGCTCCGACGCGCTGGGCTTTGGCTTCCGTTGCGGTTTCCTGGGCATGTTGCACATGGAGATCATCCAGGAGCGCCTGGAGCGCGAGTACGACCTGGACCTGATCACCACCGCACCAAGCGTGATCTACGAGCTGGAGTTGAAAACCGGCGAAACCATCGTCGTCGACAACCCGTCCAAGCTGCCGGACGTCTCGGCTGTAGCCGACTTCCGCGAGCCGATCGTCACCGCGACCATCCTGGTCCCGCAAGAGCACCTGGGCAACGTCATCACCCTGTGCATCGAGAAGCGTGGCGTACAGCGCGACATGCAGTTCCTCGGCAGCCAGGTGCAGGTGCGTTACGACATGCCGATGAACGAAGTGGTGCTCGACTTCTTCGACCGTCTCAAATCCACCAGCCGCGGCTATGCTTCGCTGGACTACCATTTCGACCGCTACCAGTCGGCCAACCTGGTCAAGCTGGATGTACTGATCAACGGCGACAAGGTCGATGCCCTGGCATTGATCGTGCACCGCGACAACGCGGCCTACAAAGGCCGTGCGTTGACCGAGAAGATGAAGGAACTGATCCCTCGGCAGATGTTCGACGTAGCGATCCAGGCAGCCATTGGCGGCCAGATCATTGCGCGGACAACCGTCAAGGCGCTCAGAAAGAACGTACTGGCCAAGTGCTACGGCGGTGACGTCAGCCGTAAGAAAAAGCTGCTGGAGAAGCAGAAGGCCGGTAAGAAACGCATGAAACAGGTGGGCAATGTGGAAATTCCACAAGAAGCCTTCCTCGCCGTGCTCAGGTTGGATAGCTAGGTCCTATGTCGCTAAATTTCCCGCTGTTGCTAGTCATCGCCGTCTTCATCTGCGGTCTGCTGGGCTTGATCGACCTGCTGTTCCTGGCTCCGCGCCGGCGTGCGGCAATCGCCAACTATCAAGGCAGCGTCAGCCAGCCTGAGATGGCGGTGGTCGAACGGCTGAACAAGGAGCCGTTGCTGGTCGAATACGGCAAGTCGTTCTTCCCGGTGCTGTTCATCGTGCTGGTGCTGCGTTCGTTCCTGGTCGAGCCGTTCCAGATCCCTTCGGGATCGATGAAGCCGACCCTGGAAGTGGGCGACTTCATCCTGGTGAACAAGTTCTCGTACGGCATTCGCCTGCCGGTGATCGACAAGAAGGTCATTGCGGTCGGTGACCCGCAACGCGGGGATGTGATGGTGTTCCGCTACCCGAGCGACCCGAATGTCAACTACATCAAGCGTGTGGTCGGCCTGCCGGGTGACGTGGTCCGCTACACCAACGACAAGCGGCTGTTCGTCAACGGTCAGTCCGTTGCCGAACAACTGGTGGGCAGCGAGCCGGGTACCCTGGGCAGCGCTCAGCTGTACAAGGAAAAGCTCGGCGAGACCGAGCACCTGATCCGCAAGGAAATGAGCCGTTATCGCATGCCGCCGGACCAGCAGTGGACCGTGCCAGCGGGCCATTACTTCATGATGGGCGACAACCGCGACAACTCCAACGATAGCCGTTTCTGGGATGACCCAAACATTCCCAAGGAGCTGCACGGCATGGTTCCGGACCGGAACATTGTCGGCAAGGCCTTCGCGGTGTGGATGAGCTGGCCAGAGCCCAAGCTCAGCCACTTGCCCAACCTGTCGCGGGTTGGCCTGATCCATTGATACCCATCGGCGCTGTCCAGCAGGCAGCGCCGAATGCATTTCTGACATAGGCTGTGTTCTCAGGGATCGGGAGATTCGCCGCAGATCGATCGGCGGACCACAGCCAAACAGTCTTTCAGGATGTTGATTTGAACAACGCGTTGAACAACGATCGGGTGGCCGCATGAGTGCTTCCCTTGCCGGTCTGGAGCGAAAGCTCGGTTACACCTTCAAGAACCAGGACCAGATGCTCCTGGCGCTGACCCATCGCAGTTACGCCGGGCGCAACAATGAGCGCCTGGAGTTCCTCGGTGACGCCATTCTCAACTTCGTTGCCGGTGAAGCGCTGTTCGAGCGTTTTCCGCAGGCCCGTGAAGGCCAGTTGTCGCGGCTGCGTGCGCGGCTGGTCAAGGGTGAGACCCTGGCCCGTCTGGCCCGTGGATTTGACCTGGGCGATTACCTGCGCCTGGGTTCCGGAGAACTCAAGAGCGGCGGCTTTCGCCGCGAGTCGATCCTGGCCGACGCCCTGGAGGCACTGATTGGTGCCATCTACCTGGACGCTGACATGGACACCGCCCGGGAGCGCATCCTGGCCTGGCTGGCCGATGAGTTTGAAGGCCTGACACTGGTCGACACCAATAAAGATCCGAAAACCCGCCTGCAAGAGTTCCTGCAGTCGCGCAGCTGTGAGCTGCCGCGTTACGAAGTAGTGGATATCCAGGGTGAACCACACTGCCGGACCTTCTTCGTCGAATGCGAAGTGGTACTGCTGAACAACAAGAGCCGTGGTCAGGGCGTTAGCCGGCGTATTGCCGAGCAAGTCGCCGCCGCGTCTGCATTGATCGCCCTGGGCGTGGAGAATGGCAATGACTGATAGCAACCCGACCCGCTGCGGCTACGTAGCCATTGTCGGCCGCCCCAACGTCGGCAAGTCGACCCTGCTCAACCACATCCTCGGTCAGAAGCTGGCGATTACCTCGCGCAAGCCCCAGACCACCCGCCACAACATGCTCGGCATCAAGACCGAAGGTGATGTGCAGGCGATCTATGTCGATACCCCGGGGATGCACAAGGCCAACGACAAGGCACTGAACCGCTACATGAACCGCAACGCCTCGGCAGCCCTCAAGGACGTCGACGTGGTTATCTTCGTGGTCGACCGTACCAAGTGGACCGACGAGGACCAGCTGGTTCTGGAGCGCGTGCAGTATGTGACCGGCCCGCTGATCATCGCAGTCAACAAGACCGACCGCATGGAAGAGAAAGCCGAGCTGATCCCGCACCTGCAGTGGCTCCAAGAGCAACTGCCGAACGCCGAGGTGATGCCGATTTCCGCGCAGCAGGGGCACAACCTTGAAGCGCTGGAAGCACAGATCGCCAAGCACCTGCCCGAGAACGATCATTTCTTCCCCGAAGACCAGATCACCGACCGTAGCAGCCGCTTCCTCGCCGCTGAACTGGTACGCGAGAAAATCATGCGCCAGTTGGGTGCGGAGCTGCCGTACCAGATCACCGTCGAAATCGAGGAATTCAAGCAGCAGGGTCATGTGCTGCACATTCACGCGCTGATCCTGGTTGAGCGCGACGGCCAGAAGAAAATCATCATTGGTGACAAGGGCGAGCGCATCAAGCGCATCGGGTCCGAGGCGCGCAAGGACATGGAAGTGCTGTTCGATTCCAAGGTCATGCTCAACCTGTGGGTCAAGGTGAAGGGCGGCTGGTCCGACGACGAGCGTGCACTGCGTTCGCTGGGCTACGGCGACCTGTAATTACCTGACCGGTCGGTTATTGCTGTGGGAGCGGGCGTGCCCGCGAATGCGATAGTGAGTTCACTGACGCTTTCGCGGGCACGCCCGCTCCCACACGTACATCAGGCCCCAGAGATAGTGCATGGACCAACCCACCCCCCAGCCAGCCTACGTACTGCATAGCCGTGCCTACAAGGAAACCAGCGCGCTGGTGGACTTTTTCACCCCGCAGGGCCGCATGCGTGCCGTGTTGCGTCGCGCACGGGGTAAGGGCGGCAGCCTGGTGCGACCGTTCGTGTCGCTGGAGGTGGAGCTGCGTGGGCGCGGCGAGTTGAAGAATGTCGGCCGCATGGACAGCACCGGCATCGCCGCCTGGCTACACGGCGATGCCCTGTTCAGCGGGTTGTACCTCAATGAGCTGCTGATGCGCCTGCTGCCTGCCGAAGCGCCGTTCCCGGCCCTGTTCGAGCACTACGCCTTGACCTTGCAGGCACTGAGCGCCGGGCGCCCGCTGGAACCCCTGCTGCGCTCGTTCGAATGGCGGCTGCTGGACGAACTCGGTTATGCGTTTTCCTTGCACCATGACGTCGACGAGCAGCCCATTGCCGCCGATGGCCTGTACCGCTTGCGCGTCGATGCCGGCCTGGAGCGGGTAGAGCTGGCGCAGCCCGGTTTGTTCCGTGGCACCGAACTGCTGGCCCTGGCCCAAACCGACTGGGACGCCCCTGGCGCCTTGCTTGCCGCGAAGCGGCTGATGCGCCAGGCACTGGCGGTTCACCTGGGGGCAAAACCGTTGGTCAGCCGGGAACTGTTTCGCAAGCGCTGATCAGGACGTATGCTGTTGGGCTCAATCTTCAGGAGAGCCTTTCGTGACTCACAGCAACCGCATGCTTCTTGGCGTAAACATCGACCACGTGGCGACCCTGCGCCAGGCCCGTGGCACGCGCTACCCTGACCCGGTCAAGGCAGCCCTGGACGCCGAGGAAGCAGGCGCCGATGGCATCACCGTGCACCTGCGTGAAGACCGCCGGCACATCCAGGAGCGTGATGTCTTGCTGCTCAAGGATGTGCTGCAAACCCGCATGAACTTCGAGATGGGCGTCACCGAAGAGATGATGGCCTTTGCCGAGAAGATTCGCCCGGCGCACATCTGCCTGGTTCCCGAAACCCGTCAGGAGCTGACCACCGAAGGCGGCCTGGATGTGGCGGGGCAGGAAGCGCGGATCAAGGCTGCAGTGGAACGGCTGGCGCGTACCGGTGCCGAGGTGTCGCTGTTCATCGACGCCGACGAGCGGCAGATCGAGGCCTCGCGTCGGGTTGGCGCACCGGCCATCGAGCTTCACACTGGTCGTTATGCCGATGCCGAAACCCCTACCGAAGTGGCTGAAGAGCTCAAGCGGATCGTCGATGGTGTGGCGTTTGGCGTGGGGCAGGGGCTGATCGTCAATGCGGGTCACGGGCTGCACTACCACAACGTCGAGGCGGTGGCGGCGATCAAGGGTATCAATGAGCTGAACATTGGCCATGCACTGGTGGCGCATGCCCTGTTTGTCGGCTTCAAGGCTGCTGTTGCCGAAATGAAGGCGCTGATCGTGGCGGCTTCGCGCTGATTGTTGGTCGCCTGTACCGGCCTCTTCGCGGGCTTGCCCGCTCCCACAGGGGCTGCACAGCCTCAAGGCCTGCGGGGTACCTGTGGGAGCGGGCAAGCCCGCGAAGAGGCCGGTACAGGCGGCCGATCACTCGGCAGGAAACACCAAGGTAAACCGGGTAGGCCCCAGGAGGCAGCTGCTCACGTCGACCCGCCCGCCATGCAACTGCATGATCGACTTCACGATCGCCAGCCCCAGCCCGGTTCCGCCCTCCAGCCGCGAGCGCCCCGAACCTACCCGGTAAAACCGCTCGAACAAGCGCGACTGTTGCTCTTCAGCCACCCCCGGCCCCTGGTTCTCCACGGATAGCCGTACTTCGCTGCCCGAGCGTTCGATGCGCAGAGCTATGGGTTTACCCTCCGGACTGTGCCGTATGGCGTTGCTCAACAGGTTCGACAGTGCCCGCTGAAACATCAGCCGGTCTCCCTGCGCTGTTCCCCAGCCTTGAACGCTTAGCTCAATTTCTTTCAGCTCGGCACTGTAGGCAAACAGCTCGACAACACGCGCTGCCTCGTCGGCCAGCGCCAAGGGCTTCAATGCGACCTGCGTATGCGGTTGGCTGACTTGGGCAAGAAACAGCATGTCGTTGATGATGCGGTTGAGCCGGGTCAGCTCTTCGATACTGTCTTCCAGCACTTCCCGATAGTTGGCGTTGTCCCGCTCACGGGCCAGTGTCACCTGCGCCTTGCCCATCAGGTTGCCCAAGGGTGTACGCAGTTCATGGGCCAGGTCGTCAGAGAACTGCGACAACTGCCTGACACCTTGGTCGAGGCGGTCGAGCATCACGTTGATACTGCCGGCCAGTTCCGCCAGTTCCTGTGGCAAGCAGGTAGCGGGCAGGCGATGCTGCAGGTCCTGGGCCGACACCTGCCCGGCAATGCGCCGGAAGTGCCGCAACGGTTTCAGGCCGCGCTGCATCAGCCACCATGCCCCCGCACCAATCAAAACCAGTAGCAGTGGCAATGCGAGCAACGTGGAGTGCAGGTAGGCTTGCAGCAGGGCGTTGTCGTCGGCGCGGTTGAGCGACATCATCACCTTGACGGGGGTGTTGTCGCGCAGGCGCATCAGCCGGGTAACGGTGAGGATCTGGTTACCGCCGCTGTCACGCCAGGCGTGAAAGGCCAGGCGCGCATCGGTGTGCAGTTCACCGACCCGCGATTCCAGGGCCGGGCCGAGGCTGAGCAGGTGGGGGTGGCGGCCGTCGAGGGCCAGTACACTGAGGCTCAGGTTGTCATGCCCCATCACCAGATCCAGCAGTGGATGGGCGCGGCTGCCCAGGTCCTCGCTGCGCAGGTCGACACGCAGGTTGTGTTCGACCTGAAGCATCTTGCGCGCCAAATCCTTGCGCGCGCGGCTGTCCAGTTCGTGATCCAGGGCAAACACGGCCAGGCAGGCCAGCAGCAGCACCAATGCGGCGCCCATCAATGTAACGCTCAGGCCCAGGCGTAACGACAGGCTGGCGTTTTTCAAAGGCGAGCCTCAAGTACGTAGCCCACACCACGCAGGGTATGGATCAGCTTGTTGTCGAACGGGTCGTCGATCTTCGCCCGCAGGCGCCGGATCGAGACCTCGACCACGTTGGTGTCGCAGTCGAAGTTCATGTCCCACACCAGTGAGATGATCTGCGTGCGCGACAACACTTCGCCAGTCTGGCGCATTAGCAGGTGCAGCAGGGCGAACTCCTTGGCGGTCAGGTCGATGCGTTGCCCGGCGCGGTAGGCGCGGTGGCGGCCGGGGTCCAGCTCCAGGTCAGCGACGCGCAGGGTGCTGGGTTGCAGTTGCTGGTCGTTGCGGCGCAGCAGGCTGCGGATGCGCGCCAGTAGCTCAGGAAACTCAAAAGGTTTGAGCAGGTAGTCATCCGCGCCCAGGTCCAGGCCTCTTACCCGATCGGCCAAGCGACCGTGGGCGGTAAGCATCATGATGCGCGTGGCCGATTCGGCACGTAGCCGCTGCAGCACGGTCCAGCCATCGATTTCGGGCAAGTTGACGTCGAGGATGATCAGGTCATAGGCCTGTTGGCGGGCCAGGTGCAGGCCGTCGGTGCCTGTGCGGGCGCAGTCGACCACGTAACCGTTTTCGCGCAGGCCTTGTTGCAGGTAGTCGGCGGTACGCAGCTCGTCCTCGATGATCAGTAGGCGCATTGGGGGCTCGGTGTGTTGAAAGGGGGCGATTCTTGACCCTGTAGTGACATCAGGGTCAAGGGCCCCCATGTTACGGCATGAAAAAAGGCCTGCGATGCAGATAACGGATTTGTAATTCTGCTGTTATCTGGCGGTCTGTTCGGGCCTCTTCGCGGATAAACCCGTTCCTGTAGGAGTGGGTTTACCCGCGAAGAGGCCCGAACAGTCCACACAAGGCCACATTGCAGGACTGTAATCCCCGCCTCACCTTGCCGTTAGCCAGCCCTCGCTAGGATGGCCGTGTCCGATCGGTTACTACGAGGCAAACACGATGAACCTGACCAAATACCTGCTGTTGGCCACCCTTGCCCTGGGCAGCGCCAGTGTTTATGCCGAGGGCGGTGCGGAGCGCTCCAGGCAGTTCTGGCAAGCCTTCCGCGAAGACCAGCAGCGACTGCACGGCGACAAGCAACAGGTTGTTGCAGAGCGCGAGCGCAATGCGCAAGAGAAGGCGCGTGAGGTGGCCAAGGATTGAGGTAACAACACCTGCGCCGCGACGGCTCCTCGCCGCAGGTGTATTCAGGCGCCCATGC